>JACMKV010000398.1 GCA_014379915.1 Burkholderiales bacterium | reverse complement strand
ATTGGCTGGTTCGGTGATAACCGCCCGGCCGGGCGAGGATAAGTCCGTCATTTTGTGCCTTCTTGAATTTAACCATTAGCGGCAAACAGTGCCGAAGACCGGCACGCGCAATCGAACCTGAATCGTCGAAAGCGAGCGAACGCGATGAAGCAAGTTGCCGCCATTAGCCGTTGGCGCTATTGCAAAAAAAACTCGACAATTCAGTAACTACGCGACCGCGAGCTTCAATTGGGTGGCGGCAGAATCCGTCTCGACTAAGCGTAGTCCCGCGCCCATTTTTGTTTTTAGGTCGTACTGTCTAATGCTCGAGCCGTCAGTTTGCAATACCAGGGCCAAGCGGCTTGGACAGCGGCATAGCGGCCCGAGGCCAATCGACAGCCGCGCGAAGGGCTGTTAAATTTCAGTTCCGCCCCATATAACGGCATCTGGATCAAAAAACGATTTCTACCATGCAAAAACCAAATAAACATGCTCGCCTGCTGATTCTCGGCTCAGGTCCGGCCGGCTACACCGCGGCGGTCTACGCGGCGCGCGCGAATCTGAAACCGTTGCTGATCACCGGGCTTGCGCAGGGCGGCCAATTGACGACGACCACCGATGTCGATAACTGGCCGGCGGACGCCATGGGCGTGCAAGGGCCCGAGCTGATGGAGCGCTTCCTGAAACACGCGGAGCGTTTCGAAACCGACGTGTTGTTCGATCACATCCACACCGCCCAACTTCAGCAGAAACCATTCAAACTCATCGGTGATTCTGGAACCTATAGCTGCGATGCGCTGATCATTGCGACCGGCGCGTCGGCGATGTATCTGGGCCTGCCGTCGGAACAGGCGTTCATGGGCAAGGGTGTGTCGGGCTGCGCGACGTGCGACGGATTTTTCTATAAGGGCCAGGACGTGGCAGTCGTCGGCGGCGGCAATACCGCCGTCGAGGAGGCGCTTTATCTATCTAATATCGCGCGGCATGTAACCGTCATCCATCGCCGTGACCGCTTTCGCGCCGAAGCCATTCTGGTCGATCGCCTGCTTACGAAAACCGCGAGCGACGGGAACGCGACCGTACTCTGGAACAACGTGCTCGACGAAGTTCTTGGCGACGCGACGGGCGTGACTGGCATACGCATCAAAGACGTCAAGTCCGGCCAGACGCAGGAGAAACAATTGCAAGGCGTGTTCATCGCGATCGGGCATCGACCGAATACCGAAATCTTCGCCGACCAACTCGATATGAAGAACGGGTATATCGTCACCAAATGCGGCGCTAGCGGCGACGCGACGGCGACCAGCGTCCCCGGCGTATTCGCGGCGGGCGACGTGCAGGACCACGTTTATCGGCAAGCCGTGACAAGCGCCGGCAGCGGCTGCATGGCGGCGCTCGATGCCGAAAAATACCTCGATGAAACGCTGGGAACGGAGGCGCACCAAGGCACGCCTGCGATGTCGCAAACGACAGCCTGAGGCTGTCCCGGAGCGCGCGAGCTAGTAGGAATGGATGAGGGGCATGGATGGATCGTTGCGATCCAGCGCCTTTCGCCCTTCGCGTTCCCCACGTGAGCAAGCATCTCAAGATCGCGGTTTAGCCTGGAGCCAGCCCATGCCCAAGCGTCCTCCGTCGATTCCCGCAGCTCGCGGCGAGGCGTCCAGCCGCGCCGACGACAGCGACTTGTTTCGTGAGGCAGTCGGCGACGTTCGACCGCTGGGCAGCGCCGCCCGCGTGCTGCACGCGCGGCGACCGCCGAAGCCGATACCGCAGCAACGTCTGATCGACGAGCGCGAGGCCTTGATCGACAGCCTCAGCGACCACATTCCGCTCGATGCGAGACTCGAAACCGGCGAAGAACTGGCGTTCGCTCGCAACGGCATATCCAGGCAGGTGTTGCGCGCGCTGCGCAGCGGCCGCTGGGTGATCCAGGATGAGCTCGATCTGCATGGGCTCACCGTTGCCGCCGCGCGGCCGCTGCTCGGCGAATTCCTGAACGCGTGCACGCGCCGCGACGTGCGTTGCGTGCGCATCATCCACGGCAAGGGCCTGCGCTCGAAAAACCGCGAGCCGGTGTTGAAGCAGAAAGTTGCAAGCTGGCTGATGCAGCGAAACGAGATACTGGCGTTCTGTCAGGCACGCGGCGTCGACGGTGGAAGTGGTGCGGTGGTGGTGTTGCTGAAAGCGGCAGGCTAGAACCTGGCTCGAACCTCGAGACGCTTGCGATCGTCTGAAGCGTAGCGCAAAAAAGCGATTCCGCGCATAGCTTTGATTAAGGCATCCTGACCCCTTCGGCGTCGCTCAGGACAGGCTCCGTGAAGGATCTGTTGTACTTGAAGTAGCAGATTCTTCGGT
>JACMKV010000397.1 GCA_014379915.1 Burkholderiales bacterium | reverse complement strand
GTCTGGGCGCGGAATACATCGCCGGAAGTCGCAAGGCCGGCTTTGCGCCGCCCATTCGCCGCCTCCAGGCTGGTTTCGGCGTTCTTCAAGGTCAGACGATTCGCGCTCAGCAATTGTTCGAAGCCGAGCAGCTGATAGTAGGCCTGTTCGACACCCAGCACGATGTCCTGCAGCGCGCGATTCTGAATCAGGTTGGCGGCCAGCAGCCGGTAGCTCGCGGCTTCGACCTGATTCGCCCGAATGCCGAAATCGAACAGAACATAAGTCAGGCTGATACTGGGGCCGTAGCGCGTTTGCGCCGGAACCGAAGTGCCAGAGCTCGACAGCGACTGGCTTTGCGTAACGCCGAGGTTGCCGCTCAATTGCGGCAGGTAATCGGCCTGGAAGATGCCAAGCTCGGCCGCCTGCGCCCGCGCTGCCGCCCATGCTTCGCGCGCGGCGGGATGGTTGGCGAGCGCGATTTCGGTCAGTTCAGGTAGCGACGCGGTGATGCGTTTTGGCGTCGCGCTCGCGGACGGAAATGCGGGCGGCGGAACAGCGGGTGAAGGAACAGTGGGTAGAGGCTTGGCGCTTTCCCACGGCGTGCGCGCAGCCGGGGCGGTGCCGGCAGCCGTTCCGAAAGGATCGACGGGCGGCTTGAATAGCGGCTCGCTGCGGGCCGCGCCGACTGGCATCAGACTGCACGGTACGAGAAAAAGGACGAGGACAACATGAAGGCGGGAAAGCAAGGGCGCTGCCTGTCGATTGGTTGTCGAAATAGAGCGGCGCGCGCCGTCAATAGTTCCGCCTGCCGGCGCGCTGTTCAGTGATGTTTTGGCACGGCGAGGGCATCGGGCGCGATAGTCGAGCGGCTATGCAAAACTGCAGCTTGCGCGCGCCTGCATGAACGCTTCCTTGAGGATGCGCCTCGACAGCCCGTTCAGCGTGGCGGGATCGATGATGTTTGCGGTCTCGTGGCCGAACACTGCCTCGTGCGCTATCTCGTGTTTGAGCGCCCCGGTTCGGGCGACTCGTTCTCGATCCTGGCGCGCTTGCGCTGGTACTCGAGCTGCAACGATTGAATGAACAGACGCCGTGATCCAGGCTTCGATTCCCGCGGCCGGCGCAAGCAGGAATATCGCACTGCAGATTCGGGGTCAACGAGATACCGGTTGGAGCGCGAGATGCCGGTTGGAGCTGCCCTCGAGTGCCTAAATCGGGAGCTGGCGTGACGGCCGAATCAGGCACCCGCTTACACGAGCAAAAAAACGGAGGGAATGGTATAGCTGTGGTACGCGGTTAGCGCGTCTTTCGATCAAGCCGAGGCCAAAGATTCGGATTGCGCGCCGAGTGCAGCACCCTGAGAATAACGATCCGTTTGGGCTCCACCAGGTAGAAGATGGAGAAGGGATAGCGAGGCACGTGGGCTCGACGAACATTACCGTGCACGAACGCGAACATGTCCGGGTAAAGCTCGATGCACTTGAAAGCAGACACCGTCGCGGAAAGAAATGCTTGCCCCAGCTCAGCCTTTTGCGCTTCGTACCAGTCGAAGGCTGCAACCAAATCACTTCCGACGCGCCGCCGAAAAACGACCGGCAACGTCATCGCGCCCGGCGAACCTCGGCGAGCACTTGTTCGAGCGTTAAAATATCGTTCGGATCGCTTTGGTGATCCGCAAGCTCTTCTTCGATCGCGCCACGATGCGCATCACTTAAAGGGACTTGCGCGGGGGTTGCGCTCAGGCTTTCCCAGATAAGCTCGACAAGACGCAGCCTTTCTTCGGCGGGAAGCTTGAGGATTTCAGCGACATCGTTATCACTCATGCAAGTAGCCTATCACCAACACGCGGCACGCGCTAACGTTGAACTGCCGCCGCAAGCGCTCTTATGTATGCCGGATCAGCAACTGCAACTTTAGCCCACGTTCAACGGAATTGTTTGTTTTTGATTTCGCTCGGCGCAACCAGCGCCGGCGATTGCGCATAGCCGAGTTCCGCCAATTCCTGGCCCACTTCGCGCACCAGCGACGTCAGCCCGACTCCGCAATTTGTGGTTGCAGCTGCCGGAGGGGCGTTCCATTATCTACCGCCGCGCCATATTGATAATCTGCGCCACATGAAGCATTCGCGCTTTCGCCTGTATGTCCGGCAGGTAGCACGTCCGCAAGGTTTGCGCTTCGCTCATTAATTGTCGAGGGATTCGAGCAGCATTTGCGTTGAACGCGCGATCTACCGCATTGTAATATCCAGTTCCGGTCTCTTGCGTCCGTCATTTTTTAGGTTTGACTAAATCGCAACAAACCAGATTGCGCTAAGTAGGTTTTACACGGTCATGGAAATTAGGCAGCATTGGATTACAGCCGAAATGTCGTCTACTTTTAGTTGGTTGCCGCGCAGCGCCTCCATCCTCTCGAGCGATCCATCCTCCCGTGAATAACCGTCACTGGCAGGTCAACCCGCGAGACTCGAATCCGGCTTGCGCGCCAACCAACGGGGCGCGAGTTGACGAACAAGGGTGGGCCGGCGCTGCGCGCCAACCAACTCTCGTTCGAGCCGCACCGCTGCCGCGGCTTCGCCCCTGTGACCCGTC
>JACMKV010000051.1 GCA_014379915.1 Burkholderiales bacterium | reverse complement strand
TCCAGGCGCCCGCACGTTGCGCGGAGAAGCGGCGAAGCTTGGCGGAGACGATCGCTCGCTTTACCGCGAGCTCGCGCAATACTCGCACGACACGATGGATTTCAGATTCGCTCAAGCCGATCACGACCACGCGCATTGATATTGAACGAAGCTATCGTAGCCCGGATGAAGCGCAGCGTAGTCCGGGTCAATCGATTTTCGCCGGAGCTATCGTAGTTCGGACGAAGCGCAGCATAATCCGGGTCATTCGATGTTTCCCGGAGTTCGCTACGCTCGTCCGGGCTACGAAGTTTGGTTTTGTTCTGGCGGGCCTATGACAATAGCTATTCAAGGACTATATTTGATATCGCATACTTGAGTCTTCTTGAAAGGAGATCGCCATGGACAACCACCAAGGGTGGCGCCTCAGAAAGTTCTTGAGCGGCGCAACGCTGACGGGAACAGCGGCGCTTCTTGGACTGAAATCCAAATCGGCCGCCGCTGAGCCGCCGCTGGAGACAACCCGAATCCGCATTCACGACGCACCGATCACCTGTTTTGCGCCCGCGTTCATCGCCGACGAATTGCTCAAGGCCGAGGGATTCACCGAAGTCGAATACGTGAAGACGCCGCTCGCTGAAGGGCCGAATCAGGCGCTCGCCGAAGGCCAGGTCGATATCATCCAGAACGATACCGCCGCTCACCTAATCAGCCTCGATAGCGGAGCGCCTATCGTTTTGCTCGGCGGCATCCACACCGGATGCTGGGAGCTTTTCGGCAACGGCAACGTGCGCACCTTGCGCGATCTGAAAGGCAAAACCGTCGCAGCGCCCGAGAAGAGCAGCCGCCAGGCTTTCGTCGCCTAACTGCCCTAGCTTTTCGCGCCCCTTCCGCATACCTGCCTTACGTCTGTCCAAAAACATGTTCGTCTGGCTTCCTCGATTGGTCGCGCGGGGGGCAACGGTACTCACCAAGCTCATCATTGCTTCCTGTTGATCGTGGCGCTGCTCATCATTCTGGGGGCGGTGGGCCTGAAAACGCTTAACGAGGTCAATCAACGCGCCGACGAGCTGGTGCGGCTGCAGCGCAACATCGCCGCCTATCAACAGCTCCAGCACGATTCGACTGCGCAGCTTTACGGCATCGCCTCGGCGCTTCTGGTTCCGCGGGAGGGCACGCTCGAGACTTGAGTTGAGCGCCTTTGATTTGCCGACGGCGATTCGCAACGCCCTGACGTTCATGCACGAGCGCGCCAACCGGCATGAAATCGAAATGAGAGCCGATGTCGATCCGCGTCTCGGAAGATTCGTCGGCGACGAGCGCAAGTTCAAGCAAATCCTGTTGAACCTGTTGTCCAACGCGCTGAAATTCACTCCCAGAGGCGGCGCCGCCACCGTCACGGCGACGCAGGTCAACCCTGATATCGAGATTTCGGTTGCGGATACGGGCATGGGGATTTCGCCTGCCGATCAAAAAATTATTTTTGACGAATTCCGTCAGGCGCAGAGCAGCGACTCGCGCGAAGGAACCGGCCTCGGTCTCACGTTAACGCGCAAATTTGTCGAGATGCATGGCGGAAAAATCTGGGTGACAAGTAAAGTCGGGAAGGGCTCCACGTTACTTTCACGCTACCGGTGCGCCTATGAACCAGCGTTTGATTCTGATCGTTGAGGACAACGAGAAAAACCGCAAGCTCGAACGCGATCTGCTGCAGGTCAAGGGTTATCAGACCATCGAATCGGGAACCGCCGAAGAAGGCATCCGCCTCACGCAGGACCAACATCCGGCGTTGATCCTGATGGACATCCAGCTTCCAGGCATCGACGGCATCGAAGCTCTGGCGCGGCTGCGCGCCGATCCTCAGACCCGCAATATTCCGGTCATCGCTGTCACCGCCTCGGCGATGACGCAGGACCGGCAGAAGATCATGGGGGCAGGTTTCGACGGCTTCAGCGCAAGCCGCTCGACATCCGGGAATTTCTGAAGGCGGTGCGCGAAATACTGGAACGCAAGCAATAGACCCGGCCGCGCGGCTGGTTTACCATTGTTGAGATTTTCAACAACAGGAGTGCATCATGGCAACGGTTAATTTCAGCGTGCCGGAAGAAGTGAAGAACGCGTTCAACGCGACCTTCGCCAAAGTGAACAAGAGCGCCATCATCGCCGAGCTGATGATGCAAGCAGTGGAAAACGAGAAACGAAGAAAAAAACGCAGCCGAGCCATCGAAAAAATATTGAAGTTACGCGCTATCTCGCCGGCCATCACGGAAGAAGAATTCCGAGCCGCGCGAGAAGAAGGGCGTAAATGACCAGCATCGTTGTCGATGCAAGTGTCATTGTGAAATGGCTATTTCCACACCGGGAAAACGAAGCGAATACAGAAAAGGCGTTACAGCTTTTTACGGAAATCGAGGCGGAGCGCCACGCCGTAAGGCAACCGCCGCACTGGTTGGCCGAGGTCGCCGCCGTTGCGGTGCGCATCGATCCATCCACCGCCCGAGAAAAAATCGCCGCCTTCTTCGACCTGCAGTTTGCAACGTTGGCTTCGGTCGAAGTGTATTCGACAGCCTGCGCTTTGTCTTCCGAGCTTGAGCATCACCTCTTCGACACTTTGTATCACGCCGTAGCGCTTGCCGAAGATTCCGTGTTGGTGACCGCCGACGAGCGGTA
>JACMKV010000396.1 GCA_014379915.1 Burkholderiales bacterium | reverse complement strand
ATGTCATAGATCGCGCCCGCAGCAGCGCCAATACCGGTGCCGATTAAAGCGCCTCTATCCGCACCGTAACCGGTCCCGGCGCCAACCGCTGCACCCGCGCCCGCGCCAACCGCTGCGCCACCAACTGTCCCGCAGGCGGTCGTCGCCAGCGCCAGAATCAGCAAACCCGGCGCCGCGAAAGCTTTCGTTATCGTTTCCATGTTGCTGTCTCCTCAAGTAAGCTTCGATGGATGGGATCGCCGCGAATTGAGATGAGCAAATCCCGCAAACGCCCTCGCAATATTTCGACGACAAAAATTAGAGGCACGAGGGCCGGCGTGGTTCCATCACGGGCGAAACAGAACTTGGTCTCGCGCTTATGCCGCAACGATTTAATGCTGTACGGATGATTTTGAACTGCTGTCGTCCCCGTGCAAACGGGGACCCAGTGTCCCTCGATTCAGGCTTCGAGGGCAGGCTTACGGGCGCCTCTGGATTCCCGCTTGTGCGGGAATGACAACGGGCTTGAGTTGCGCTTCATAAACACGTTACAGTCCACTACACCCATAACTCCAGGATTAGCGAACTAAAAATCCACGGCGTCGGGTCGCAACGTTTCAGGCTTCCATCGTGATGAGCAAATCTTTTGCCGTGACGGTGGCGCCAGGCTTGACGTGAATTTGCGCGATCGTGCCGTCGCTTTCCGCGCGCAGCATGGTTTCCATCTTCATCGCCTCGATCCAGAGCAGCGGATCTCCGCTGCTGACTTTCTGGCCGACCTGGACGGCGACCGTGACGATCGTCCCCGGCATCGGTGCGCCGATCTGCTTCGGGTTGCCGTCTTCGGCTTTGGGGTGGCCGGCCGCTTCCGCCGCGCCTGCGCGGGCCACACGGACAACGCGCGGCTGGCCGTTCAGTTCGAAGAACAGGCGCGCATAGCCCTCCTCGTGCTCGGCGCGCCCTTGCAGGCGTATGACCAAAGTCTTGCCGCGCTCGATATCGACCGACACTTCCTCCCCGTCGCGTAGCCCGTTGAAAAACACCGGTGTCGGCAACACGCTGACATCGCTGTACAGCCGGCGGTGTTTGGCGTGATCGCGGAATACTTTCGGATACATCAGCGCGGAAGCGAGCTCGGGTTCGCTGATGGCGCGGCCTATGTCTTTTTCGGTTTCAGCGCGCGCGGCTACCAGGTCAACCGCAGGCAGGCTCGCGCCGGGGCGGCCTTCGATTGGTTTCACGTCCTTCAGCGCCTTACGCTGCAGTTCGGGTGGAAAGCCGTCAGGCGGATAGCCGAGCTCGCCGTGCATCATCGACACCACCGATTTCGGAAACGCGATTTCGCGCTGCGGATCGAGTACGTCCGCCGGCTTCAAATCGTTGGCGACCATGAACAGCGCCATATCGCCGACGACTTTGGAGGTCGGCGTCACTTTGACGATATCGCCGAACAGCAGGTTGACATCGGCATACGCCTGCGAAATTTCGCTCCAGCGGTGCGCCAAGCCCATTGCGCGCGCCTGTTCGCGCAGATTCGTGTACTGGCCGCCGGGCATTTCATGGCGATAAACGTCAGACGTGCCGGAGCGGATGTCGGCCTCGAAAGCCGCATAGTAACGGCGCACGCCTTCCCAATATTGCGAGATTCCGTGCAGCGCATCGAAATCGAGTCGCGGATCGCGCTCGCTGCCGGTCAATGCCGCGGCGATGCTGCCGAGATTAGGCTGCGAGGTCAGTCCGCTCATCGCATCCACGGCGCCGTCGACGGCATCGCAGCCCGCCGCGATCGCTGCCAGCACGCTGGCAGCCGCGATGCCGCTGGTGTCGTGGGTGTGGAAGTGGATCGGTAAACCGATTTCCAGCTTGAGCACGGTGATCAGCGCATGGGCGGCGCGCGGCCGGCATACGCCCGCCATGTCCTTGATGCCGAGCACGTTGCAACCGGCGCGTTCGAGATCTCGCGCCATCGTCACGTAATACTTGAGGTCGTACTTCGGCCGGCTCGCGTCGAACAAATCGCCCGTATAGCAGATCGCGCCTTCGCACAGCGCGCCGGTTTCGCGCACCGCATCGATGGCGACGCGCATGTTTTCGACCCAGTTCAGCGAATCGAATACGCGGAATACATCGACGCCGGCTGCCGCCGCCTGCCGCACGAAATGCTGCACGACGTTGTCGGCGTAGTTCGTGTAACCGACCGCGTTCGATGCGCGCAACAGCATCTGGAACAGGATGTTGGGAACGCGTTCGCGCAAGCCCGCGAGCCGCTCCCACGGATCTTCCTTGAGGAAGCGCAGCGCCACGTCAAAGGTCGCGCCACCCCAGCATTCAAGCGAAAACAACTGGGGCAGCAGATGCGCGTAATACGGCGCGATCTCCAGCATGTCGCGCGTGCGCATGCGCGTGGCGAACAGCGACTGGTGGGCGTCGCGCATCGTGGTGTCGGTCAGCAGCAGCGGCTTTTGCTGCGTCATCCACTGCGCGAATTTTTCCGGACCGAGTTTATGCAAGAGGTCGCGAGTGCCGGGCGGGGGCGTTCCTGCGATGTCGAAATCGGGTTTGATCGGCGCAGCAGTGAAACCAGTCGCAACGGGCTGCGGGCGGCCTTTCATTTCCGGATTGCCATTGATGACGACATCGCCGATGAATTTCAGCAGCTTGGTCGCGCGATCGCGGCGGCGCGTGAAATGGAACAGCTCCGGTGTCGTGTCGATAAAGCGCGTCGTGCATTCGCCGGAGCGGAACAGCGGGTGGCGAATCACGTTTTCGAGGAACTGCAGATTGGTCGCGAGCCCGCGAATGCGGAATTCACGCAGTGCGCGATCCATGCGCGCCACGGCTTCCGCAGCCGTCGGCGCCCATGCCGTGACCTTGACCAGCAGCGAGTCGTAGTAAGGCGTGATGATGGCGCCGGCATAGGAATTGCCGCCGTCGAGCCGGATGCCGAAACCGGCCGGACTGCGATAGGCGTCAAGCCTGCCGTAGTCGGCGGTGAAGCCGTTTTCCGGGTCTTCCGTTGTCACGCGGCACTGCAGTGCGTGGCCATTGAGCTTCACATGCCCCTGCGTCGGCAGTTTCCCTTCCGGATCGCCGATGCGCTGACCTTCGGCAACGCGGATTTGCGCCTTGACGATGTCGACCCCGGTGACTGCCTCGGTGACCGTGTGCTCGACCTGGATGCGCGGATTAACCTCGATGAAATAGAATTCCCCGCTATCGGCGTCGATCAGGAACTCGACGGTACCGGCGTGCGAATAATCAACCTGGCGGCACAGGCGCAACGCCGCATCGCAAAGCGTTTGCCGCTGCGCATCCGACAGATACAGCGCCGGCGCGCGCTCGACCACCTTCTGGTTGCGCCGCTGCACTGAACAATCGCGCTCGAACAGGTGGAGCAGATTGCCGTGCTGGTCGCCCAGCACCTGAACCTCGACGTGGCGAGCGCGGATCACCAGCTTTTCGAGAAAGACCTCGTCATTTCCGAACGCCGCCTTCGCTTCGCGACGGGCGGTTTCGATTTGCGCTGGCAGATCGGCTTCCGATTCGATCACGCGCATGCCGCGCCCGCCACCGCCCCAGCTCGCCTTCAGCATCAGCGGATAGCCTAGCCTGCCAGCGATTTTCCTGACCTGACGCAAATCCTGAGGCAGCGCGGCCGACGCCGGCAGCACCGGCACCCCGGCTTTCTGCGCGGCGGCGCGCGCCGCCACTTTATCGCCGAGAATCCGCAACACATCGGGCTTGGGGCCGATGAAGGTGATGCCGGCGCTGGCGCAAGCTTCTGCGAAATCCGGGTTCTCGGACAGGAACCCGTAACCCGGATGAATGGCATCTACCTTGGCCTCGCGCGCGATACGAATGATGTCGCGGCTATCGAGATACGCGGCAATTGGTTTCTGGCCGGCGCCGACCAGATAGCTTTCATCGGCCTTGAAACGATGCAGCGCGAAGCGGTCTTCGTGGGAATAGATCGCAACCGTGCGTATATCCATCTCCGCCGTCGCGCGCATGACGCGGATACAAATCTCGCTGCGATTGGCGACCAGAATCTTTTTGATAGGCTTGGCCGGCTGGCTTTTCATCGATTTACTCACGACCGTAGGAGAAGAGTTGCACCGAACTGCGCGTGTCAGGTCGACCTAAACTGATTATGCCGGCGGCGCGGGAATGACGCATGGCGCCTTACCGCCGGATTCGGCTTTGACATGTCCGTTTCAAAAAAGCAATGGTTTGCTCTGATCTGCCCTTCGCTACAGGCTAAGGAACCTCTGATTAAGTCCCACGCGGATCGCGTTTCGACGAGAACGGGCTGAATGCCCGCGAAGATGGGCAAAGCCCAGGCTTCGCCTTCTTTGCGTGCATCCCATAAAGCCCCGTCGCGACCGCGCGGGACTTAATCAGAGGTTCCCTAAGCAAGCCGCAACTGCGCGAGGGAAGCAACAGCGTCTCCGCCGCTTATGTCTGGAACAATGCTGAGCTCGAGCACAGTGACCCCCGGCAGATCGACTCGGTAGTCTTCCGACTCGCTACTCGCGCTCTCAGGGTTGAAATTCCACTGCTGGCGCACGATTTCCCGAAACGACTGCCCGGAATCGGGCGACCAGCGCAGAACGTACTCTTGCGTACGTTCGGTAACCGGCTCTACAAAGTTCAACCAGATCCGCCGCAGCCCTTGCGGTTGCGTGAATAGAAGCCGGATCGTTTGTTTACCAGGCCCGGCAGCGCGCCATCCCGAGCGCAGACCGGGCAGCAACGCGGATTCGATAGGATGCGCCGCGTCCTCGGAAGTGATTTCTACCGCCGCCAGGCTCTCCACATTCAACCAATCCTGGTCCGCGGGAAGACCATCTTGCTGAGCTGAGGCAATGATTCGTTTACGCATCGGTGGCCTCTTTAGGAACTCCAAAACCCGGACGATTCGAAGCTTTGTCAGGACATCACGCGGCAGCGTTCATCAACAAACGAATACCGTACGCAATTATGCCGAGCGTGACGACGCTGGCAGTCCAGATCAAAATCAGCCAGAGAAGCTTTTTCGCCATGTGCGCAGGCACTCGATGCTGTCGCTGGCAGGAGCGGACCAGCTAAACGATAAACCGATGCGTGGAAGATTGACGGGCATCCTTGGCGGAAGAGGTGGGATTCGAACCCACGGAGCCTTGCGACTCGCTGGTTTTCAAGACCAGTGCATTAGACCACTCTGCCACCCTTCCGGAAAGCCTGAGCCCGCGTAAAGCCCGCGTAAATCCTTGTCGAAGCGAATGATACAAGGGGCAGCAATACCCCGCCACAGTTGCAACTTAACCGCTGCTTGGGTAGTCTTAGCAACAGATTTTTCAATAGGAGCAGTGACAATGGCTGAACTACGAATACCGGCGGCGCAATCTTTGCAAGTTGCAGTTGGCCAGCACAAGGTTTTGCGGAATACGTATCTGCTGCTGGCGCTGAGCATGGTCCCGACCATGATCGGCGCAATGATCGGCATCAACATGCAGGTTTCGTTCATGGCGACCAACCCGATCATGGGCAGTTTGCTGTTTCTGGCGGGCGCGTTCGGCTTTTTCTACGCGATCGAAAAAACCAAGAACAGCGGCGTCGGCGTTGCCTTGCTGCTGGCGTTTACGTTTTTCATGGGGCTGTGGCTTAGCCAGATCCTGCAGGTTGCACTGAGTTTTCGTAACGGCGGGCAAATCATCGGTCTGGCGGCCGGCGGCACGGCGGCGATTTTCTTCACCTTGGCCGGGATCGCAACCGTCACGCGCAGGGATTTCAGCTTCATGGGCAAGTTCCTGATGATAGGCGCGGTGCTTTTCATGATCGCGGTGATCGCCAACCTGTTCTTCCAGGTGCCGGCCGCATCACTGACGATTTCGGCGATCGCCGTGCTGCTGTTCTCGGGTTTCATCCTGTATGACGTGAGCCGCATTATTCACGGCGGCGAAACCAACTACATCAGCGCAACCCTTAGCTTGTATCTGAGCATCTACAACTTGTTCGCGAGCCTCGTGCATTTGCTGCTGGCTTTCACCGGTCAACGCGAATAAGCGTACTCGGCATCAAAAAAGGGCAGCTTCGGCTGCCCTTTTTATTTGCTTCAACCATTTGCTTCAACCATTTGCGACACGCCTCGCGCTAGTTCAAACAAAGCGATCGATTCAACGTGCGAGGTATGCGGGAACATATTGATCACGCCCGCGGTTGTCAATCGGTAGCGCTTTACCTGCGTGAGCAGCGCGGCGTCGCGGGCCAAGGTGGCCGGATTGCACGACACGTAAACGATGCGTCGCGGAAGCTCCATCTCTTCGCCGAGCGCCTTGACGACAGCGACAGCGCCATCGCGCGGCGGATCCATCAGCAGTTTGTCGAAGCGGCCAAAGCCGGCCAACTCAGTTGCCAGCTTGATTGCCGAAATTGCAAACAGATCGGCTTGCAAAAATCGCGCTTTCTGCGCGAGCGCATTGTACGCCGCATTCTCCCTCGCGCGCCGCACCAGCGCCTCGCTGCAGTCGATGCCGATCACGTTGGCGCCGCGCCGCGCGATCGCAAGCGTAAAATTGCCTAAGCCACAGAACAGATCGGCGATGCTGTCACCCTCGGCCGGGGCCAGCAGACTGACAGCGCGACGCACCAGTACGCGATTGATGGCGTGATTGACCTGCGTGAAGTCGGTCGGATGAAACGGCATGCGCAAATCGAATTCTGGTAGCCGGTATTCGAGTGTCACCGCTTGCGCCGGATGAAACTGAAATGCCGAGCCCGGCCCGCGCGGCTGCAAGAAAACGACGACGCCGTGCAGCTCGGCAAAGCGTCTGATCAGGCTTTCATCATCGGCCGTCAGCGCCTCCAGAATGCGCATCACGAGGACCAGATTTTCTTCCCCGATCGACAGCTCGATTTGCGGCACCCGGCTTTTGATCGACAGCGCGGTGACCAGAGCCTGCAGCGGCGCAAGCAGTTCCGATGCGCGCCTGGGCAAGACTGGGCAGCTCGTCATGTCGGCAATATAGCGGCTGTTTTTTTCGTGAAAGCCGACCAGCGCCCTGCCCTTCCTGGCGACGTACCGGACCGAGAATCGGGCGCGCTGCCGGTATCCCCAGCTCGGTCCATAAATCGGCGGCAATAGCGTTTCCGCTTTGATTTTACCGATATGCCAAAGCGTCTCTTCGAGTATGCGCTGCTTGACGGCGACCTGAGCCCGCGGCTCAAGATGCTGCAGGCTGCAGCCGCCGCATACGCCGAAGCTCGGGCAACTCGGATCGACTCTGGCGCCGCTCGTTTTATAGGTTCGGTCCAGCCTGGCGAGCGCAAAGTTTTTCTTGTTACGCAGCGGGATATAGCTGACGATTTCACCCGGCAGGGCGCCTTCTATGAAGACGACCTTGCCACCGGCCTGGCCGCCAGCCTGATCAAGTTCGCGGGCGACACCGCGCCCTTCCTGATCCAGCGATTCGACGATCACCGTCATCGATTGAATCCGGTCGGACGCTTAACCGCGTTGGTCGGCGCGATCAGGCTGCAAGAGGAAGCAATGCAGTTCAGTCTCAGGCGCTGCACTGATCCTGCGGGCTCATGCGAAAACCTGATGAAAATACT
>JACMKV010000050.1 GCA_014379915.1 Burkholderiales bacterium | reverse complement strand
CGCCGAAGCGCTGCGCGCTGCCGACGACGATATCGGCGCCGAGTTCGCCGGGCGGCGTTAGCAACACCAGCGCCAGCGGATCGGCGGCGATCGTGACCAGCGCGCGCTGCCGATGCGCCCACTCGATCACCGGTTTCGGATCGCGCACGGCGCCGCTCGAACCCGGATATTGCAGCAGCACGCCGAAGAATTCTTCTTGCGTGTCGAGCCGTGGATTGCCGACGACGATCTCGATATGCAATGGCCGCGCTCGCGTCTGCAGCACGGCGAGGGTTTGCGGATGGCAATCGGCGTCGACCAGATAGCGCTTCGAGTTCGACTTGCTCACGCGCTGCGTCATGGTCATCGCCTCGGCGACCGCGGTCGCTTCGTCGAGCAGCGAAGCATTGGCGATTTCCATGCCGGTCAGGTCGATGATCATCTGCTGGAAATTCAGCAGCGCCTCGAGCCGGCCCTGGCTGATCTCGGCCTGGTACGGCGTATACGCGGTGTACCAGCCCGGGTTTTCGAGCACATTGCGCTTGATCACATTGGGCACGATGGTGTCGTAATAACCCATGCCGATCAGGGTCGTGAACATCTGATTGCGCGCGCGCATTTTGCGCAACGCGCTTTCGACGACGCGCTCGCTGTGCGGCGGCGGCAGATTCAGCGGCTGCCGCGAGCGTATGTCGGACGGCACCGTTCGATCGACGAGTTCGTCCAGCGATGCAAAGCCGATCTGATCGAGCATCAGCTGGATCTCGCGCTGATCGGGGCCGATGTGGCGGCGAATAAAGTCGCCGCGGTCTTCGAGCTGTTCCAGCGTGGGACGAAAGTCTGGATTGTCGTTCATGGATTCGACACAGGGTTGTTCAGAGGTTTGATGGCTACAGGTTTTGCTGGCGCGGAAAAATGACTAGTGTGGTGCGTCGTAAACGATAGAGCTTATGAGAATCGACGTTTCCCCCCTTTCCCCCTTTTTCAAAGGGGAAAGGGGGCGAGCGACGCGAGGGGCATAATGCGGCGCCCAGTTTCGCCGCCGTTCACGCCCGCACAAGACACGTCATAAGTGCTCACCTGTTTGACGCACCAGCGAAAAAACCGTGCCGGGCCGGTCGATGAAAACGGAGACTGGCCTCGATTCAGTGAATGACTGCCGTCGTGATATCGGTTCCGACTTCTACGGTGAACTGCTCGGCAGTCAATGGCCGGCTGAAATAAAAGCCCTGCCCCTCGCCGCATTGGCTGGCTTGCAGGAGGACAAGCTGTTCGCGCGTTTCGACGCCTTCGGCAATGACTCGCTGTTTGAGGCTTTTACCCATGCCGATGATAGCGGCGACGATGACCGCATCGTCGGGATCGGTGGTCATGTCCTTGACAAACGACTGGTCGATTTTCAGGACGTCGATCGGAAATCGTTTCAGATAACTCAAGCTCGAATAGCCGGTACCAAAGTCGTCGACTGCGAGCTGCACGCCCATGGCCTTGAGCTCCTCGAGCAGAGCCGCGGCCGATCCAGCCTCTTGCATGAGAACGCTTTCGGTCAGTTCGAGTTCGAGACGATTCGGCGAAATCCCGGTCTCGCGCAGAATAGCGCGAACGCTTTCGAGGAAACCACTGCTGCGAAATTCTATGGCGGAGATGTTGACTGACATGGTCATCGCCTCGCGCCCGGTATCCATCCAGGCTTGCGCCTGCCGGCACGCTTCACCGAGCACCCAGCGGCCAATCGGGACGATCAGGCCGCTGTCTTCGGCAATCGGTATGAACTGCGCCGGAGGAATTAGCCCGCGTTGCGGATGCAGCCAGCGGATCAGCGCTTCGACACCGGTAATCATGCCGGTGCGGAGATTCACTTTCGGCTGGTAATGCAATACAAATTCGTGACGCTCGAGCGCGCGGCGCAGGCTGCCTTCGAGCGATTGCCGCTCTACGGCCCGGATGTTCATGTCCTGCCGGAAGAACTGGCTGTTGTTGCGTCCTGCTTCCTTGGCAGCATACATCGCGGTGTCGGCATTCCGGATCAGGGTCTCGGCATCGCCGCCGTCATCAGGATAAACGCTGATGCCGATGCTGGAAGAGACATGCAGATCGTGCCCGGCGATCGCGTGTGGCGCCGTCAGAGCCGAGAGCATCTTTTCCGCGCTGAACGCCGCATCTTCGGCATGCCCTATCTCGGACAGCAGCACGACAAATTCGTCCCCGCCCATGCGGCTTACCGTATCGGAGCCGCGCACGCAGGCCGCCAGACATTGCGCAACTGACTGCAGCAACTTGTCGCCGATCGAGTGACCGAGCGAATCGTTGATGTGTTTGAAGTGATCGAGATCCAGAAACAGCACGGCAAGTTGTTTGCCGTGGCGACGGGCGAGCGCGATCGCCTGGCCAAGCCGGTCGTTCAGCATCATGCGGTTGGGCAAACCGGTCAGAAAGTCGTGATGAGCCAAATGCGACAAGTCCAGTTTCACCTGCTCGACAACTTCGGTCATGTCCTGCGCGCGCAGCGTCGCCACCACGAGGTGTTCGTTCGCCTCGCGCAACTGGTTTACCCGGTCTTCGACATCGGCGCTGGCCCTGGCCTCGGCTTCCCTGGCGTGCGCTGATTCTGCGCTGGCGCCCAGCGCCAGTGCGCGCAACCTGGCGACCTCCGCGCGCAGATCCCTGACTTCCTCGTAATGCTGTTCGCACTCTTTGCGGCTGATTTCGCGGTGTGGTGTGTCGCACGGCTCGCCAGGCTTGTTCAGTTCGCGCGATTTTTCATCCAGCTCGCCCAAGCAGCCGGAGGCTTCGCTGTCTCGCGGCGGCACGATATTCATCTCTGCCGTCCGCAGGAGAGCATGGGCTTATCAGACCAGCCCCGCACCGGTTGCTCGCGAGCGTGATTGTGACCGCTCATGTCTTGCCATCATCCAAATGCTGCTGGGCTCGATAGCTTTATGTTCGGCCGTCCGCCGAGCAGGCCCTCATACTCGGGCAACGTCT
>JACMKV010000395.1 GCA_014379915.1 Burkholderiales bacterium | reverse complement strand
ATATACAGCGTATCGAATGGCAGAATCTGCTGGCCGCGCAGCTGGAAGCCGCACGCGCTCAGTGCGAGGCAAAAGCAAAGAATGACGCTTGCAGGACGAAGGCCGAAAAAGGCCGAATCCATTCTCGCATCCCGTCTTCGTCCCGCGAAGTCATGGAGAAGCAGTGGCCCACGCCAGCGACCTCTGCTTTCATCCCGCAACCTGCCAACTTCATCCCAAGCCTCCTTCATCCTGCCTCCTCAAACCACTACGTTCACGAGTCGTCCGGGCACAACGACGACTTTTTTTACCGGACGGCCTTCGGAAAATTTTTCGACCTGTTCGTGCGCACGCGCAAGCTGTTCGATCAGCGCGCGTTCGGCGCTTGCCGCGACGCGCAAATTGCCGCGCAGCTTGCCGTTGACTTGCAGTACGAGCTCGATCTCGTCCTGCACCAGCGCGGCTTCATCGACCTCGGGCCACGGCGCATCGATGATGTCTGCGGAGAAACCGAGCTCGGTCCAGAGCGCCGAAGCGATATGCGGCGTGATCGGCGATAACAAACGCAGCAATATGCCGGTTCCCTCGCCAATGACGCTCGCGCGCATATTTGCCGACGAGTCGGGCACATCTTCCAGAATGTTCAGCATCTTCATCGCGGCCGAAACGACCGTGTTGAACTGGAATTTAGAGAAGTCGTAATTAGCCTGTTGCAGGATCGCGTGCAGGTTTCGACGCGTTGACACCAGCTCCGGGGAAAGCTCCGTTCGCTCGGCCTGCTTCGCGCCATTCATGATGTATAACCGGCAGGAATCGGCGTTTTCGTGAGCGAACGCCCAAACCCGATTCAAAAAACGGAATGCGCCCTGCACGGCGTTATCCGACCATTCCAGAGTCTGCTCGGGCGGCGATGCAAACATCATGAAAAGCCGCGCCGTATCGGCGCCGTATTTCTCGACAAGGAATTGCGGATCGACGCCATTGTTCCTGGATTTGGACATGGTGCCGATGCCGCCGGATTCGACCGCAACGCCGTCGGCTTTGAGCGTCGCTCCGATGCGCTGGCCGCGCTCGTTGCTGCGAAGCTCGACTTCGGCCGGGTTGAAATAGCTGATGCGCCCGCCTTCCGTTTTGCGGTAAAAAATATCATTCAGAACCATGCCCTGCGTGAGCAGATTCCTGAACGGCTCGTCCAGCTCGATCAGACCGATGTCGCGCATGACCTTGGTCCAGAAGCGCGAATACAACAGATGCAAAATCGCGTGCTCGATGCCGCCGATGTATTGATCGACCGGCAGCCAGTAATTCACGCGCTGGTCGACCATCGCGCCATGCTGGTCAGCGCACGCAAAGCGCAGGTAATACCACGACGAATCGACGAAGGTGTCCATCGTATCGGATGCGCGCTGGGCTTCGCCGCCGCATTTCGGGCACGCGCAATCGAGAAACGACGGCGTTTTCAAAAGCGGATTGCCGCTGCCGTCGGGTACCAGGTCTTCGGGCAACACGACCGGCAACTGATCGTCCGGCACCGGCAGGTCGCCGCAACGCCGGCAATGAATCAACGGAATTGGGCAGCCCCAATAGCGCTGGCGCGAAATGCCCCAGTCGCGCAAGCGCCATTGTATGCGTTTTGCGCCGAGGCCTTTCTTCTCGAGTGCGGACGCGATCGCATCGACGGCTTCTGGAAAGTCGAGTCCGTTGAATTCGCCGGAGTTGACCGTTTCCCCGATGCCTTTGTCGTCGTACCAGTCTTTCCATTCGCCGGACGTGAATGGCGTGTAATCGTCTGCACCATACAGCTCTGGCCGATCGAAAATGTGTTTATGCCTGTGCTGAATAACCTGCTTGATCGGCAGGCTGTTTATCGTTGCAAACTCGAAATCGCGTTTGTCGTGCGCCGGCACCGCCATCACCGCGCCTTCGCCGTAGCCCATCAGCACGTAATTCGCGACCCATACCGGAAGCTTTTCGCCGGATAGCGGATGCACGACGTATAGGCCGGTCGCCATGCCTTTCTTTTCCTGCGTCGCAAGTTCGGCTTCCATCACGGCGCCCTGTTTGCACTCTTCGATGAAGGCCGCGAGCGCGGGGTTGTCCTGTGCGGCTCGGGCGGCGAGCGGGTGCTCGGCGGCGACCGCGCAATACGTCGCGCCCATCAAGGTATCGGCGCGGGTGGTAAAAACTTTCAGTGTCTGCTGCGGGTCGTCGGCGTAGGGAAATTCGATCTCGACGCCGACGCTTTTTCCGATCCAGTTCGCCTGCATGGTCTTTACGCGCTCGGGCCAGCCGGGCAGCGTATCGAGCGCTTCGAGCAACTCGTCGGCGCAGGCCGTAATCTTTAGGTAATACATCGGGATTTCGCGCTTTTCGACGAGCGCGCCGGTGCGCCAGCCGCGGCCATCGATGACTTGCTCGTTGGCAAGCACGGTACGATCGACCGGGTCCCAGTTGACGACGCCGCTTTTCTTGTAGGCGAGACCTTTTTCGAGCATGCGCAAAAACAGCCACT
>JACMKV010000394.1 GCA_014379915.1 Burkholderiales bacterium | reverse complement strand
GGTGGATCGCGCCGATGCGCGCGCGCAGGCTGCGCAGCGCTTTCCGTTTCAGCCGCCACGGATCCTGGCCGAGCAGACTGATCTCTCCGCTGGTCGGCCGCAGCGAAGTCGTCAGGATGCGCAGCAGACTGGTCTTGCCGGCGCCGGACGGGCCGATGATGGCGACGCGCTCGCCGGTTTTCAATTCCAGACTGATGTTGTGCAGCGCGCGGTTGCCGCCGACATGAACCAGACTGACGTTGTTGAGCGTGACGCTCACGAAACGCCTGCGCCGCAGTTTTTGGCACCGCGTAAATCCCCCCTGCCCCCCTTTTTCAAAGGGGGGTTCTTCCTTTGATCCTCGCCGAGCGCGAGGTTTCGCTTTGTTCTTTTTGCGAAGGGAGATTCGAACACCCTTCATTTTTTGCACTCGGCGCATGTGCTGCCTTTCTCCCCTTTAGCAAAGGGGGGTCAGGGGGGATTTGAGTGGCCGCAATTGCGCAATAGATCACTTCGATTACCGAGTCCGTTTCCTTCAGCACCTGCAAATTATCAAAACGCAGGACGGTCAAACCCTGGCGTCTCAGGTATGTGTCGCGAGCCCCGTCGTCCCGTAAGGTGCTCAACTCCAGATGCTGCGACCCATCGATTTCCGCGACCAGATTCGCCTTCGGCGCATGGAAATCGACGATGTAATTACCGATTGGCTTCTGCCGATAAAACTGCACGTTCAGTAGCTGTTTTCGACGGACATGCGACCACAATAAATTATCGGCGTCGGTCGTGCTCTTGCGCAATACGCGCGCGTTCGATTTGAGCTTGGCGCTGTAAGACAAAGCTGACATTCGGCTTTCTCGAGCCTGTGCGGACCGCTTTAGGAATCGGCTATTTCAACAACCCCGCCGAGCGCGCCGCATTCTCTATCCCTTTGTAATTCTCCGGCTTGGTCGGGATGAAGCGCGTCGCGCGCTGCAGTTCGAGAATCGCCTTGTGCGCCGGATCGGCCGGATCGAGATTCAGAAACACCGCAGTGATTTTCTTGACCAGCGCCGGATCGAGATCGCCGCGCACTGTCCAGTTGTAATCGTAATACGGCGGCGTGGTCGCGATCACCTTGACCTGCTTCGGATCGACCTTGCCCGATTCGAGGAGCTTGTCCCAGACCGATGCGTTCAGCACGCCGGCCTCGGCCTTGCCCGATGCAACCCAGGCGACGGTGGCGTCGTGCGCGCCGGAAAAGGCGACGCGCTTGAAATCCTGATCGGGATTGATCCCTGCCTGCTGCAGGAAATAACGCGGCATCAGATGGCCTGACGTCGACGAGACCGAGCCGAACGCGAACGTCTTGCCTTTCAGGTCTTGCAAATCCTTCACATCGCTGTTCGCCGGCACGATGAACTTGCTGGTGAATTTTTCGTCCTCGACGCGCTGCGCGACGGGGATCGCGTTGCCGGTTTTCAGCCGCGCCTGCACGAAGGTAAATCCGCCCAGCCACGCGAGGTCGATCTTGCCTGCCGCGAGGCCTTCGACGACCGCGGCGTAGTCGGTAACCGGCGTCCATTCGATTTTCATGCCAAGCTCTTTCTCCAGATGCTCGCCGAGCGGCTTGAATTTGCGAAAAAGCTCGGTAGGCGATTCGTCGGGAATCGCCGAGACGCGCAATACCTCGGCGGCAAAGCCTGGCGCCGACAGCAAGGACAGCGCCGAGACGGCGATGATCAGTATTATTCGAGACAAACGTGACATGTTTCCTCCGGTGGTTAGATGTAAAGATTGAGAAGCGGGTTGAATTACAGCGGTTGGAAATGCAACGGGCGGGAGATGCGCAGGGTTGACCTGCGACACGATGGAATCCGATG
This sequence comes from Burkholderiales bacterium, assembly GCA_014379915.1. GTDB lineage: Bacteria > Pseudomonadota > Gammaproteobacteria > Burkholderiales > JACMKV01 > JACMKV01. Next base: position 3,391 of record JACMKV010000394.1, on the reverse strand, counting down.
TCGTAAACGATAGGCTATTCCGCCGCTCGCCGCAAAAAATCGCGCGGCCGGAAACCAAGCAAAACCAGTGTGCCGAGATAAGTCGCCGCACCGAGGGCAACGACGCCGCTCAGGCGCAATCCGCGCTCGAGCGCAGTACCGCCAAGCCAGCTCTGGTCGCTGCCCGTGCTAAACCACAGCGCGATGCTCATCGCGATCAGCGCGACCGACACTTTCACCGCATAAATTCCCCAACCCGGCTGCGGCCGATAAATATTGTGCTTGCGCAGCTTGTAATACAACAAACCGGCATTCGTGCAGGCGCCGAGACCGATCGCCAGCGCAAGCCCGGCGTGCTGCAGCGGCCAGATGAAAACCAGGTTCATCGCCTGCGTCACAGCCAGGGTAACGAGCGCGATCTTGACCGGCGTCTTGATGTTTTGCCGCGCATAAAAGCCGGGCGCGAGTATTTTTACCAATATCATGCCGATCAGGCCCAGGCTATAGGCAAGCAGAGCTTGCCGCGTCATCCAGACATCTTCTACGCCGAACGCGCCATAGTGGTACAACGTCGTGATCAGCGGCGCCGACAGCAACGCGAGCGCGAGCGCGGCCGGCACGGTCAAAATGACCGCGAGCCGCAAACCCCAGTCGAGGAGTTCGGAATATCGCGCGCTGTCGCGGTCAGCATAATGTTTGGCGAGGCTGGGCAGCAGCACCGTGCCGAGTGCTACGCCGAGCAGAGCCGACGGAAATTCCATCAGCCGTTCGGCGTAATACAACCATGACACGCTGCCGTGCGGCAGAAACGAGGCGAATAGCGTATTGATCAGCAGACTTATCTGCGAGATCGAAACGCCGAAAACCGCTGGACCCATGAGTTTCAACACACGCCACACACCGGCATCTTTCAGATCGATGCGAAAGCGCGGCAGCAAGCCGATGCGGCGCAAAAACGGCACCTGGAATGCAAGCTGCAATACGCCGCCGAAAAATACCCCCCACGCCAGTGCCTTGACCGGCGGATCGAAATACGGCGCGCCGAGCAGCGCGAACGCGATGAACGACAGGTTCAGCAGCACCGGCGTGAAAGCCGGCACTTTGAAGTGGCTGTGCATATTCAAAATGCCAGCCGCCAGCGACACCAGCGAAATGAAAAAGATGTACGGAAAAATGATGCGCAGCAGCTGCACGGTCAGATTGAATTTCCCCGGCTCGTCGACGAAACCGTAGGCACTGACATAAATGATGACCGGCGCCGCCAGCACGCCGATCACACTGACGATGAAAACGATGATCGCCAGCAGCGTTGTGACATGATCGACGAGATCGCGCGTCGCATCGAAGCCGAGACGGTTTTTATATTCGCCGAGTATCGGCGCGAACGCCTGCGTGAACGCGCCTTCGGCAAACAGCCGCCGCAGCAGGTTCGGAATCCGGAACGCGACCAGGAACGCGTCGGTGTAAAGACCGGCGCCGTAACTGCGCGCGATGATGACATCGCGGAGATAACCCGTGATGCGCGAAATCAACGTCATGCTGCTGACGTTGGCCATCGCCCGTAGCAAATTCATGGCGGATAGTTGTTGTTAACAGGCTGTTGAAAAACGTAGCGAGCGCAGCCAAGACGAGGCGCGAAGGCCGAAAAAGCGGAATGTATATGGGAATACATGAGCATTTTGAGGCCCTAAGCAACGAAGTATCGGCAAGCGCAGTAGTTTTTCAACAGCCTGTTTAGTTGAAAGCGGACGCTTTCCTGCAATCGCAAGAGGAGGACAGAAACGCGTTATCGATAATCGACGAGCGCGCCTCTAGTGGCTTTGCAAACCCCAGCGGCGCCGTATGCGCTTTTCGATCACGCCGAACAGAAAGCGGTCGAGCAGGAAGCCGAACAAAATCGTCAGCACCATAACACCGATCACCTGGGAAGCATCGTTGAGCTCGCGGCCCATGTACAGCAGGTAACCAAGCCCGACGCTGGATTTTATGAGCTCGGCCGAGACCGCGCCGTGCCATCCCAGCGTCCAGCCAAGCTTGATGCCGGTAACGATGCTGGGTAACGCCGCCGGCAGAATTACGCGCCAGGGCATCGCATAGCTCGGTGTGCCGAGGGTTCGGGCGGCGCGCAGGAAGATCGGTGGAATGTGCAGGATGCCGTCCGAAGTTGCGATGGCGACTGCCGGCATCGCGCTCATGATGATGACGAAGTAAATGCCTCTGTCGCTGAGCCCGAAGATCAGCAGCGATATCGGCACCCACGCGGCCGTCGGCAATGTCTGAAGCCCGAGGAACAAGGAACGCAGGCAGCGGTTGATTACTTTGCTGGTGCCCATCAACAAACCGATGGCCAGGCCGACCGCCGCCGCAACTGAAAAACCGATGACCATTCGGTGCAGCGTGGCTGAAATGCTCGGCCACAAGAGACCGTCGTCGCCGAGCTGCCACAAACGGCGCGCAACCTGCCACGGCGACGGAAACAGGTAATCGGGGATCAGACTCAGACTGAACAGGAGCTGCCACGTCCCGAGTAGCAGCAGGTAGAAGCCGGGAACGTAAAGCGCCGCGCCAACGCGAGTATTTTCCGGGTTCATGCTCGCGACATCCGGCTCGATATTTCGGCGGCGTAGCGCCCAACTTCCGGATCGTGGATATCCCGCGGCCGCGGCAAGTCGATTTTTATCTCGGATAGAATTTTGCCCGGGCGCGGTGAAAAAATCACAACGCGATCGCCAAGGCAAGCAGCCTCGCGCGCGTCGTGCGACACGCAAACAATCGTCATATGGCCGCGTGCGAAAATCTCCTGAAGTTCGATATACAGTTTTTCGCGCGTAAGCGCATCGAGCGCGGGAAACGGCTCGTCAACCAGCAATATTCTCGGATCCGGGGCCAGCGCGCGCGCCAGCGCGATACGGTGCTTCATGCCGCCGGACAGCTCATGGATCGAGGCCTTTTCGAATTGCTCGAGATGCACCAACCGGATATAGAACAGCGCCGCTTCGCGCCGCGCGCGGCGGCTGAGACCGCGCTGGTTTCTCAAGCCGTACATGACATTGTCGAGCACGTTCAGCCACGGAAACAATGCGTGCTCCTGAAACATCATCAGGCGATCCTGGCCGGGACGCTTGACGATTTCGCCGTCCAGCAGAATAGTGCCGGAGGACGGCGCCTCGAATCCCGCGATCAGATTGAGCAGCGAAGATTTGCCGCAGCCGGACGGTCCGAACAGGACGACAAACTCGCGCGCGAGAATATCCATTGTGACCGGGCCGAGCGCGGTCACCGTCTGCGTATGACTTTTATACGTTTTGCCGACGTCTATCAGGCGGAGCTGGGGATTTTCGTGGGTTTTGCTCGACAAATGGCGCGCTTTGGCCTGCATCATTTATCGCTGACCGCTTCGAGTTTCTTTTCG
>JACMKV010000393.1 GCA_014379915.1 Burkholderiales bacterium | reverse complement strand
TGGCTAATCAGCCCTCTGGTGGGCGTACCCACCATCAATCAAGACGCATTCAGCATCGGAGCTTTGGTGGTGTCGCTGATCGGAGCCATCATTTTGCTGGCGATCGTCAATCTGTTCCGTCGCGGCAAAGTGCGTTAGAGATTTTTCACAAAGGAGATACACATGAATCGAGACATAAAAGGCCTGGACCCTACTCCGGACGCTAACCGTGATCCGCTGACCGGCACGCCCGGCTCGCATCCGGTGGGCACCGCCGTCGGTGCTGCGGGTGGCGGTATCGCCGCCGGCGCAGTGGCCGGAACGTTGGCTGCGGGTCCTGTTGGCACGGTAGTGGGTGCGGCAATCGGCGCCGTCGCCGGTGGTCTGGCCGGCAAAGCTGTGGCAGAGAGCATCGATCCGACCGTGGTCGACACTCACTGGCGCGGCCGCTACGAAAAAGAGCCGTACTTTGAGCGCGGCATGACGTACGACGACTACAAGCCAGGCTATCAGCTGGGCGCCGATGCGCGTGCGCGTAACGCCGACTCGAAATTCGAGGACGTCGAGCACTCGCTCGCCAGCGACTACGAAAAAGTCAAAGGCAAGTCTCGCCTGGGGTGGGAAAAAGCCAAGCGTGCAGTCCGCTCGGGCTTCGATACCGACTATTAAAAGAAAGTAGTTTTTTGAATTACCGCCCCGCTTCGGCGGGGCTTTTGTTTTCGCACTGACTCAATCCGTAAGGCAACCATGGCAACCAAGCGTCCAAGCACAAAAACCCCCTCCGCCAATCCAGGCGCGCAAGCGAAAGCAGCAAGCGGCAGGCTTGAAGCGAAAATGGCGGGCACCGAGACGCTTGCTCGTGCGTTTCCTTTCAATGCAATCAAGGCTAACGAGGTTGGCCGCAATGGCGCGTTGAATCCGCCGCAAGGTCAGACCCAAGACGCTCCATCGCCCGACGTGTCGGCGAGCACGCTGAGTGAAAAAAATCTCAACGATAAAACCGGCGGCGCTGCCGCTGCCGGCGAGAACCCAAACCATGCGCCGCTCGAAGCAGTGCGCGTCGACTCCGCTGGCCGCGCGCTGACGACCAATCAGGGTGTAGCGATCGCCAACAACCAGAGCTCGCTCAAAGCGGGGTTGCGCGGACCGACGCTGCTCGAAGACTTCATCCTGCGGGAAAAGATCACGCACTTCGATCACGAGCGCATTCCGGAGCGCATCGTGCATGCGCGCGGCTCAGCGGCGCACGGTTTCTTCGAGTGCACTGACGCGATCACGGATCTGACAATGGCCGCGCCATTTGTCGAAGTGGGAAAACGTACCCCGGTGTTCGTGCGCTTTTCCACGGTCGCAGGTGAACGCGGCTCGCCCGACCTGGCACGCGATGTACGCGGCTTTGCGGTCAAGTTTTATACCGATCAAGGCAACTGGGACCTGGTCGGCAACAACATTCCTGTCTTCTTCATTCAGGATGCGATGAAGTTTCCGGACCTGGTTCACTCGGTGAAACCCGAACCGCACCACGCCATGCCACAAGCTGCCAGCGCGCACGACACGTTCTGGGACTTTGCGAGCCTGATGCCCGAGATCACGCACATGTTGATGTGGGTCATGTCGGACCGCGCGATTCCGCGCAGCTATCGAATGATGCAGGGATTCGGCGTACATACGTTCCGCCTGGTCAACGAAAACGGCGAAGCGGTGTTCGTCAAGTTCCACTGGAATCCGGTGCTCGGCACGCATT
>JACMKV010000049.1 GCA_014379915.1 Burkholderiales bacterium | reverse complement strand
CGCATCCGTTCAGGCCATAGCGGCGCTCGATCACGCCGCGCTGCTTGTCGGACAGCTGGCTCAGCCAGTTGATAACGTAGGTTTCGATCTGGCTTTGCTCGAACTGCGCATCGGGCGTTGCGGCATTGTCGTCGGGTATCGAGTCGCCGACCGACATCGCGGATTCAACATCGAGCGGCGAATCGAGCGACCTCATGCGCTCGTTCAATCCGAGCAGCTGGCGCACGTCGGCCGCGGGGCAACCGAGCTTGCGCGCGATTTCTTCAGCGCTCGGCTCACGATCCGATCTGGTTTCGAGCTGGCGGCGCGCGCGCAGAATGATGTTCAGCTCCTTGATCACGTGAACCGGCAGCCGGATCGTGCGCGATTGCGACATGATGGCGCGCTCGATGTTCTGGCGTATCCACCACGACGCGTAGGTCGAAAAGCGAAAACCGCGCTCTGGATCGAATTTCTCCAGCGCGTGAATCAAGCCGAGATTGCCTTCCTCGATCAGGTCAAGCAGTGCTACGCCGCGGTTGCGGTAATGCTTGGCGATGTTCACCACCAGCCGCAGATTGTGCTCGATCATTTTCTGGCGCGCGCGAAAGTCGCCCGATTTGGCGAGGCGCGCGACTAGCAGTTCCTCGTCGGCCGACAGTAAAGCGTTTCCGCCGATTTCATTCAGGTACATCTGCATCACGTCCAGACAAAGCCCGGCGGCATCCGTCGCCGTCGGCGGCTCGTCGGCCTGCGCGATATCCGGTGCTTGCAGCAATTCGTCTTCAGGAAAATTCACGATTTGGCGCCTGGCAAGTATCTAACAGGATCTACGGGCTTGCCGAGCCGGCGGATTTCAAAATGCAGCTTTACTTGATCCGCGTCGGAATTTCCCATCTCGGCGATCTTCTGCCCTTTGGCGACCGACTGCCCTTCCTTGACCAGAATGCGGCTGTTGTGCGCATACGCCGACAAGTAGGTTTTGTTGTGGCGGATGATGACAAGCTTGCCATATCCGCGCAGCCCGGCGCCGCTGTATACAACGCGGCCAGGCGCGCTGGCGATGACAGGCTGGCCAAGCTTGCCGGCGATATCGACACCTTTCAGTTTGTCGCCTTCGTTGAAACTGGCGACGATCTTGCCCTCGGCGGGCCAGCCCCAGTCGATGCGCTCTTCGTCCGCTTCACCGGCCGCTGCGGCGGGAGCTTCGCCCGGCGCTTTCGCGGCTGGCGCTTTTGCGGCCGCTGGCGGTGCGATCGACGGCTCGGCCTTCGCGGTAGTCGTCCCGGCGGCCGGCTCGGGCGCGGGCTTCGGCAATACAGTCAGGAGGCGGGCAAGCGCCTGATCGGAGTACGGGAGTTTGTTGGCTTTCGGCTGAACCTTGACCGCGTTATGGACCGCGTTGGCCGATGCGGTTGGCGCTGCTCCAGGGCTGCCCGGCGTAACATTGGGCACGGACGGATGCGCTCCCGGATTCGCTGCCGTCGAACCGGCCGGCGGCATCGATTTCAAAGGCGCGGTCACTGCCGCATCATCGGGCGGCGAGATGCGCAGCTGCTGGCCGATCCTGATGACCTGACTCTGGTCGATGTTGTTCCATTCGGCGAGATCGCGGTAATCGACGTTGTGCTCGAGCGAAACGCTGTATAACGTGTCGCCTTTCTTGACGACGTAAAAACCGGTCTTCTCCACTATCGCCGCTTGCGGATCGGGCTTCGGCTTGACGGCGGGTTTAGTCGCGGACGGATAGCTGTCGACGACCGGCGCCGGCCGCCTCGTTTGCGTGCAGGCGGTCTGGGTCAACAGCAAAGCCGTACATAAAGCCGTGAACAGTGGCGCAAAAGCGAGCCTTGCTTTTCGCCGCCCGGAGGGGGTAAACAACTGCTTGAGTAGTTTGCTCATGTAGCGTTGATTTGCCTGCCCGCCGCGGAAAAATTGCGCCCTCATCAGGTTGTCCCCGGCAACAGCGGGACGAACCTGACGGCGTCGAATACGGTTTCGGTAAATCCGCGCGCTTTTCGTTCGATTACGCATAGAAACTGTTCGTTGCTGCCACGCGGAAAAACCAGTCTGCCGCCGATCGCCAGTTGTTCGCACAACGCCGCCGGTGCTTCGCGCGCCGCCGCGGCCATGATGATGGCATCGAACGGCGCCGCATCCGGCACGCCCAGCGTTCCATCGGCATGCTTGAGCTTGACGTTGACGATACGCTGGTTGCGCAGCCGCAGGCGCGCCTGGCTCAACAATCCGGCGATTCGCTCGACCGAATAAACCGCGCCCGCCAAGCGCGCCAGAACCGCCGTCTGATACCCGCAACCGGTGCCGATTTCGAGCACCTTGCCGAGCTTTTTTCCGGCGCGTGCGAACTGCGCCATGCGCGCAACGACCAGCGGACTTGAAATCGTCTGACCGAAGCCGAGCGGCAGCGACACGTCGTCATAGGCGCGGCTGGCAAGCGCTTCGTCGATGAACAAATGACGCGGGGCTTGCGCCATCGCCGCCAGCACGGTTTCGTCCGTAATGCCGGCGGCGCGCAAGCGTTCGATCATGCGCGCGCGCGTGCGCTCTGATGTCATGCCGATGCCGTTGTGATTGCTCTTTATCGTCGCCATGACTTTG
>JACMKV010000048.1 GCA_014379915.1 Burkholderiales bacterium | reverse complement strand
TGCCAGCAGATTGGACTCGATGTCCTGTTCGCCGGCGCTACCAATCCGTTCCCGTGGATGTCGGAGATGATAGACCTGAAGAAAGAAAAGAATTTCTTCGAAACGCGCGTCACCGAATATCAAACGGGCGGTGCATTGAATTGGGATTGACCTTCGCTGCCTGTTACTGTCATGGATTACTGTCATAAACAGGACTGGCCGAAATCAACCGTAACGCCTACGGAGCACCGCCTAGCCAACCAGGAGACAGGGTTTGCCGGATGTTTCGAAAATGGCGAGCAGATCAACAAGCGAGGATCAAAGAGAAGCGGCTTGAAAAGCAGAGCACTGTGTTAATCGAAAATTCTCCGCAAGAAGTATTGGCGAGCACAGGACTTTGGCGACATTCTGCTCACGGGATCGCCGCTGTTGTAGCAGTAATAGCTAGTGCAACAGGGCTGGGCGCGCGCGTCCGGCCTTTGCTCTATATGCGCGAAGCTATTTGGTAGCGTTGCAGTTTGAAACGGAAGTTCCTAAACTTGAACAGGAGGCTGGACATGGCAACAAAACCGAAAGCAAGTGCAGCGAAAAAGCCGGCAGCCAAGAAATCGGCGGCCAAGAAACCTGAAAAGAAAGCAGCGGCAAAGAAGCCGTCCGCAAAAAAAACCGGCGCAAAAAAACCGGCGGCTAAAGCGAAACCTGCCGCTAAAAAGGTAGTAGCCAAGAAAGCCGCAGCGAAGAAACCTGTCGCTAAAAAGGTAGTAGCCAAGAAAGCCGCAGCGAAGAAACCTGTCGCTAAAAAGGCCGCAACCAAGAAACCGGCTGCTGGTAAAACGGCGGCAGCGAGACCTGTCGCCAAAAAAGCCGCTAAACCCGCTGCGAAGAAACCGGTCGCCACAAAGGTCGCGCCGAAAACAGCAGCGCCAAGAAAAGCGGCGACGAAACCCTCTGTCAGAAAGCCGGCCGCAAAGCCGGCGATCAAGCCAGCCGAGTCGTTGCCCTCAATCCCGAGCGAAGCGCCCGAATCGGAAAAACCGGCTCCCGTTCCAGGCGCCTGGCCTTTTCCGATGTCCGGCGAGCGGCCAAACTAAAGGCTGACAGGCGAGCGGCAGTCGCCACGATTTTTAGTCGCGCTGCCGCCCGATCAAAAGGTTATCGGGGGCGATTACGCCGACTGCTTTCAATCCGGCCGGGTTTCTGAGAGCGCCAACCGTTTGCTGATTCCGCCAGCCCGCGAATCGCCTCATAAAGCACTTCGCAAAAGGCAATCGCATGGCTTGTAGCTGAAAACTCATTACGTCTGGCAGTCTCGCGCCAGCACGCTTGAAGGCAAGCGCAGTATCGATTCGATGCCGGGCGTCACGGAATTCGAGAACGCTCGAGGGATGTTGGATGGCACGCAGCACGGCACGATCGACGATGTTACTGGCAATAATTTAAAACCGCGCCTCGCCAGGAAACGAGCATAAACGGGATTGACCCAGCCAGCATGACCAGTGACAGCAGATGTTTCCACAGGTCTCGCCGACGCAACCATCAAAGGCGTTGCCCAGAGACCGACTTGCGCGCTTCTTTGGCGCTCGGCGCGGTGAAGAAGGGCGCATGAGAATGTGCGGTAGCCCGTGCGGGGCCTGGCAAAGCCGCCGATCAGTTCTGCTGAGCTCGAACATGTCCGCGCGATCTTCTACTGACCGTGTCTGGGGATCGCTACGCCAACGCGGGAAGCGAGAAGAATGACTGCTCCCTTACCGGCACGGATCGGCGGATACGTCACACCGGTGTGAATAGCGGTCGGCTCCTTTCCTTCGCAACAGGGCCGACGATCTTTTTTTGAATAAAGGAGACTGCCATCATGAGACTCGTGCTTCTCGGTGGGCCAGGTGCGGGCAAAGGGACGCAAGCAACGTTTATCACGAATAAATTCGGCATTCCGCAGATATCCACTGGCGACATGCTTCGCGCAGCCGTAAAAGCGGCAACACCGCTTGGCCTGGCGGCGAAAAAAATCATGGACGAGGGTGGACTTGTCTCAGACGACATCATTATCGGCCTGGTCAAGGAGCGCATCCAGAAGCCGGACTGCGCGAAGGGGTTCTTGTTCGATGGCTTTCCCCGCACCATTCCGCAGGCGGAAGCGATGAGGAATGCGGCCGTGAAACTCGATTATGTTGTGGAGATTGCTGTCGACGACGCGGAAATCATCGCCCGCATGTCGGGCCGGCGCGCGCACTTGGCGTCTGGACGCACCTATCACATCAGGTTCAATCCGCCCAAGGTACCGGGAAAGGATGACCTCACCGGCGAAGACCTGGTTCAGCGTGACGACGACAAGGAAGATACTGTGAAGAAGCGCCTGCAAATCTATCATGCGCAGACCGCACCGTTGGTCGAATACTATTCCCAGTGGGCTACTACTGGCGATGCGGTGGCGCCAAAGTACGTGAAGATTGCCGGCATCGGCAAAGTTGAGGAGATTCGGGACCAGATATTTGTTGCGCTCTCGGCTTAGTTGTAGAAGTCGCGACTTCTACACATTAGACCTGGCTGGAATTGGTCGCGCGAAGTGCAGCTACTCCCTATCGTTCAGCATCTGATGTCTGCGAGCGCGTCTTTTGGGAACGTGCGCACGGGCCGCGCATGCGCTCTATGGTCGACGAGTTGCTGGCAGCGTATTGACGGCAGGTCGAGCGGTCAGTAGCGGATGCGTGCATAGTAGGTCTGCTGGGCGGCGTCACGCGCCTGCCCGAGCGTGTGGATGCCCTTCTCGGCGAGCAGCGGGATCAGCTTCAGGAATACCTCGGCAGTGACCATCGCGTCGCCGAGCGCCGTGTGGCGGCCGAGCACGGCAACGTCGAACCGTTCGGCGATCGCCTCGAGCTGGTGCGACTCCTGCTGCGGGTGAACGAGCGCCGACAGCAGCAAGGTGTCGAGCACCGGCTGGTCGAAGCGCACGCCGGTGCGCTCTTGCTTGAGCTCCAGGAAGCGCATGTCGAACGCGGCGTTGTGCGCGACAAGCACGGTGTCCTGCGCGAACGCATGGAACGCAGGCAACACCGCGTCGATGGTCGGCTGGCCGGCGACCATCTCGGGCTTGATGCCGTGGATCGGGATCGACGCGGCGGGGATCGGCCGCTGCGGATCGACCAGCTGCTCGAAGCATTCCTGCCGGCGCAGCTTGCCGTTGACGATGCGCGCCGCGCCGATCTGGATGATTTCGTCGCCCTTCGATGGGTCGAGTCCGGTGGTCTCGGTGTCGAAGACGGTGTAGCTCAGGTCCGCGAG
>JACMKV010000047.1 GCA_014379915.1 Burkholderiales bacterium | reverse complement strand
GCGACGAAAGCGACAAACAGCAGGCGCTTTCCGTGCAGGAGAAAGCCGATCAGGCACTGGCCCGCGCTCGCGAGACCCTGGCAAGAGCCGCCCAGTGGCAAGCCGCCAACGAACAACCGTCTCAAGAAAAAGCACCTGGAATCGCGGACGTAGTCGGCGATGAAGGCCCTGTAACGCCGCCCGCGCCAAATGCGGTCGAGCCGATCGATCGCCTGGCTGAATCGCCGACGGAGAAGCGCTCGACAGATGGCGGGGCCGCTCAACGCAAACCGAAGGTCTCTGCATCAGCAGAGTCCGACAATAAAAACCCGACTCGCGCTGAGCGGCCTCGCCCCTTGCTGACGGTTGCACCTGATCCGACCCCTGAGCCTGCTGCGGCTGCTCCGACCCCGCCGCCCCAAACGCCTGCTTCGACCCCGGTCCCTGCGGCTGATGCAACCCCGGCCGTTCCAGCCACTCCGGCTGCTCAGGCAGCCGCAACCGCTCCAGCCGCTGCTCGTCCTGCCGTTCCTTCCGCAGCCATAAGCAGAGCCGCGCCTCAGGTAGGCGAAGAAACTGTTGCGAGTTCGGGCGCCTCCTCAGCAGACGAAATCCCGGCTTGGGCAAAAGAGCCGGCGGCCGAGGCTGCGCCAGTGACTTCTGCCGAACCTGTGTCAGTCAATTCCGCCGAAGCCGCGCCCACGCCGGTCAGGGCTGCGCCGGTCGAAAGACGCCGTACAATCGTCAACGCCAGGCAAGAAAAACCCGCTGCGAAGAAAATCGCGCCGGCGCGCGCCAAGGATAATCAACCGCGCCCGGCCACGCATGTGCGAAGCTTTCCATCGAATAGCGTGATCGACGCGGTTCGAGCGCAATCCCCGTCCTCGGGACCTCGTCAGCGCGATTCGAGCGAGTTGTTCGCGGCTCAGAGCGGCAAGAAAGCGCCGGTACGCACGGCGAGCAATGACAAGAACGCAGGTCGTGACACCAGGGACGACGCGTCGCCCAGCATCTTCATACACGTGCGCGACCAGAGCCAGCTCGCGCAAACCATGCGCCTGAAGCGGCGGCTGGAAGCGAACGGCATTGTCGTGTCGGGAATCAGGACCGTCACGCGCGGACCCGATGATGCGGATTTGCGCTATTTCCGCCGCAACGAGCGCGGCGAGGCGAGGCAAATGGTCAACCTGCTGCAACGCTTCAATGTGCCGGTCGATGCGCCGAAATACATCAGCGGCTTCGAATCGAGAGCGATCACACGGCAGTATGAGCTCTGGTTTCCAGCCGTAAATTAACAGGCCGATGCAAAACTACTGCGCTTGCCAATATTTCGTTGCGACGGAGCGAGAAATGCTCATGTACTCGCGTGCCGCCGCACCACGGTACCCGAAGGGCTGGTGCGGGAGCGACGGCAAGCGGCTGTTCCCGCTTCAGGCGCTTCGCGCCTCCGTGTCACAGCCGCCCTCCGCTTTCTCGCTCGGTCGAGCCTCATGCGCCCGCGCAGCGCGGAGGGCCCCTCAGGGGATGCGACCGCGAAGCGGGGTGCCAAGCGCCGGATGATCGCGGCCGCTGTGCGCGCCTGCGGGGTCGCATCAACGCCTGCCGGCGTGGAATCCTGCTCCTTCCCCCGGCGCGCGCTGCGCTCGCTACGTTTTTCAACAGCCTGTTAAGTGTCCGCAATTCGCGGACGTTGCCAGTCCACACGTCAGACATTTGTGGAGCAATACCGCGTAACGTTTTCGGTCCGAGGCTTGCTGACTGTATTTCCGACTTCCTGAATTGTCTTCGAGGCTGCTGATGCGCCAGAATCCGCAGAATCCGCCGCCTTTCTGGCACTTACCTTTGTATGCGTTCGCGGCCACCCGGACACCCGCGGTGGTCCGGAGTTTCTACAATTCGCCTTGGGTATGTTTGCGTCGAGCGGCGCCGCGTGGATTTACGCTGCTCGAAGTCTTGATCGCGCTCGCCGTGGTGGCAATTGCGCTCGGCGCGGCAGTGCGCGCCGTCGGCGGCGTCACCGATCATTCGCTCGAAGCAAGCGGCCGCATTCTGGCAAGCTGGGTCGCGCAAAACCGGCTGGCCGAACACATTGCGCGGCGCGATTGGCCGGAAGCCGGCGAGACGCGCGGCACCGCCGAGCAGGGCGCGCGCAGCTGGCTCTGGCAGGAGACCGTCAAAGAGACGCCGAATCCGGGTTTCCGCCGCATCGAGATCAAGGTTGGCGCCGATGGCGATGACGAAGATTACGTACTCGCGCGCCTGATCGGCTATCTGGCCAATCCGGCCAACAACCCGCCGAACATTCCAGGCAGCAATCCGCAGCCGCCGAATAATCCAGGCAGCAACTCGCCGAACAATCCAGGCAACAACGCGCCGGATAATCCGGCCATCAACCCGCCGAATAATCCGGCCAACCCGTCATGATTTTCACTTCTGCGAACCGTCACCCGCGCCGGCGCCTCGCTGCCGGCTTTACGCTGATGGAAGTGCTGATCGCGCTGGTTATCGTCGCGCTGATGTCGGGAATCGCTTTTCGCGGCTTGAGCGCCGTGCTCGACAGCCGTGAACGGCTGGTCGCGGAAAACCGCAAGTGGCGCGACATTGCGCTGCTGTTCACGCGCTTCGAGCAGGACGTGACGGCAGCCGTCAACCGGCAGATCCGCGACACCAACAACCTCATCATTCCGGCTTTCGTCGGCAAGGCCGACCCGGTCGGCGTGTACGACGCGCATCTGTATTTCAGCCGCATGGGTGCGGGCGATCAGACCGGCGCCATGTCCGATATCCAGCGCGTCGGTTTCCGCTATCGCGACGGCGCGATCGAACAATTGCTGTGGCCGGTGCTCGATCAGGCGCCGCGCAGCAAGCCGGCGGTGATCGAACTGATGCGCGACGTGAAGGAATTCGATTTGCGCTATCTGGATCAAACCGGGACCCTGCAGCCGCGTTGGCCAGTTTCGGCGCAGGCCAATCCGATGCCGACGGCCGTGCAGATCATCGTCGGCCTCGCTTCAGGCGAACGCTTCACTCGGATTTTTTTGTTGCCATGAGCAGCATGGGCGCGCTCAACCTTCGCACCGCACTGCGCCGGCAACGCGGCATCGCCGTCATCATGGCGATCCTGATCGCGGCGCTGGCGGCGAGCGTCGCATCGTTCATGATGTGGCAGCAGCAGGTGTGGGCGCGCCAGGTCGAGAATTTGACCTCGCTGGCGCAGGCGAACGCGGTCAGCCAGGCGGCGCTGGAGTGGACGCGCATGATCCTCGCCGAGGACCTGAAAAGCGGCGATATCGATCATCCCGGCGAAGTCTGGGCGACGGTCGTGCCGGCGCTGCCCGTCGAGGGCGGGCGCATCGCCTTGGCGTTGACCGATCAGCAGGGCTTGTTCAATCTGAACAATCTGGTCCGCAACGACAAGCCCAGCGAGGTCGACATCGCGGCATTCCAGCGTCTGCTGGTATCGCTCGAGCTGAAGCCCGACCTGGCTAACGCCGTGGTTGACTGGATCGATCTCGACAGCGAGGTAACGAGTTCCGGCGGCGCCGAAGACCTCGATTACCTCGGCATGCAGCCGCCGTATCGCGCGGCCAACCAGCCGCTGCTCGACGGCAATGGGCTGATTCGGGTCAAGGGATTCGACGCCGAAGCCGTTGCGCGTCTGCAGCCATTTGTTACGGCGCTGCCGACACCGACGCCGCTCAACGTGAACACTGCGTCGCCTCAGGTACTGGCGGCAGTATTCGAAGGCTTGACCGTCGATACCGCCAAATCGCTGGTCGTGACCGGAGGCAAGTACTATAAGGACAAAGCCGAGTTTCGCGACCGCCTGCCGACCCGCGGCGCCGCGGCGTCGGATCAGACCTTCGGTCTCGGCAGTCAATATTTTCTGGCGACCGGGCTCATGAGTTTCGGCCGCGTCCAGATCATCAATCGCGCGCTGCTGGCGCGTGTCGGCAACAAGACCAGAGTGATCTGGCAGAAGCACGGAGATTCCTGATTTGTCGAACCTGCAGGTTTATGTAAACGAGCACCTGGGATCGCCGGCCGAAGATGAAGCGGTCGCGTGTCCGTGGGTGCTGCGCGATGCACGCGGCGCGATCAGCCGAGCCGGCGAGAGCGCGTTGACGGAGATGCCGGCCGCTGACCGCTGCGAACTGGTGGCGCCGGCAAGCCGCGTCTTGCTGACCCAGATCACATTGCCGACCGGGAACCGGCAGAAGCTGCGGCGCTTGCTGCCGTTCGCCATCGAAGACCGGGTGATGACCGAGCCCGAGAAAATCCACGCCATCGCCGGTCCGCGCCAGGCCGACGGTCAAACCGCTGTTGCCGTCGTCGACAAGGCGTGGCTCGCTGCGGTGCTCGCGCAATTCAGGAACGCGCGATTGAAACCGCAGGCGATGTGGGTCGAGACGCTGCTACCGGTATTGACGCCCGAAAGTTGGATCGTGATATGGAAGGGCGGCGGGAAGGATAGCGGGAAGGGCGGCGAAGGCTTCCTGCGCAGCGGCGTCGCTTCCGGCGTTTTCCTCGACGGCGGGGTGGATGGCGAGCCGCCGATCGGTTTGCTGCTCGCGCTGCAGGAGGCGCGCGCCGCCACCGCTGCAAACGCTGCGCCCGCCCAACTCATCGTACGGCCGGCGCGCGGCGCCGTTCTGCCCGATATACAGCAGTGGGCCGATGCGCTGCGGATCGATGTGCTCACCGGCGAACGCTGGGACTGGTTCGAGCGCATCGATCGGTTGGGTCCGAATGACGGCATCAACTTGATGCAGGATGATTTCGCGCCGCGCAGCGCCGCACGCGACTGGTTGCCGCGCTTGCGGCCGGCGCTGGTGTTGCTCGGGCTGATCATGGCCGTGCAGATCGTGGGCGCCGGTGTCGACTGGTTTTCTCTGAATCGCCAAAGAAACACGTTGCAGGCAACCATCGAGCAGCGCTTCCGCGGCGCTTTTCCGGATGCCAGAGTAGTCGTCGATGCGCCGCTGCAGATGCGCCGCAATCTGGAGGAGCTGCGCCGCGGCGCCGGACAGGTCGAGCCCAATGATTTCCTGCCGCTGCTGGCGCGGGCGACGCGGCTCATCGAAGCATCCGCCAACCATCGACTGAGCGCGTTGAATTACGACGCCGGGGAACTCAAGATCGACATCCTGCTGCCCGATGCCGAATCCGCCGAAGAGCTGAAAAACGCGCTGCAAGCGCCTGATCTTGTCGTCAAGCTCGAGGCGATCAATCCGAAGCCGGGCGGCGTCGAAGCGCGCTTCACGCTGTCGAGCGGAGCGAGTTCGTGAAGCAACGCCTGTCGGCTTTCTGGCGACAGCGCGAGCCGCGCGAACGCGCCATCATCGCCGGCGGCGCCGCGTTGCTGATCATCGCGCTGCTGTATGCATTCGTCTGGGAGCCGCTGGCGCGGGACCGCAAGCGGCTGCAGACGCGCGTCCCGCAACTGATCGCCAGCGCGCGCCAGATCGAACAGGATGCCGGCGAGATCGAACGCCTGCAGGCGTTACCGCGCGCACCGGTATCGGCGCAAGGCTTGCAGAGCGCCATCGAGCAGTCGGCCGCTGCCAGCAACTTGCGCGAAAAAATCACGCGCGTGGCCGCCGACGGCAACCATCGCAGCCGCGTTCAGCTCGCCGCGGTCGCCTTCGATCAATGGCTGGGCTGGGTGGCAAAGCTGCAAAGCGAGCAACGCGTCCGCGTCGAAGCCGCCCAGGTCGAGGCGCTGGCCGAACCCGGCATGGTCAAGGTGAACGCGGTTTTCGTCAGCGCCCAGCCGAAATGACATCGGCGCTGCCGCAACGGCGCCGCTTCGGTTCGGCGCCCGGTTCGATGCCTGGAGCCGGCTGGTTTCGCTGGTCGCCGGTATTCGCCGGCCTCCTGATTTACCTGGTGTTTCTGATTGCCACCTTGCCGGCGGCCGTAGCTGCGCGGATGCTGGCCGGGTGGACCGACAACACGGTGCGCCTGCATCGACCGGATGGCACGTTCTGGCGCGGCAGCGCTGACGCGCTGATCATTACGCTTCCGCCGCAGCAAAGCTGGCGGTTAACTGCGGTCGATTGGGACATCGTCATCTGGCGGCTGGTCAAGGGCGAGATCGCCGCCGATATCCGCATGGCTGATGCGAAGGCGCCGACAACAGCGACCTTGAGCTACGGCTGGGGTCGAACCCGGCTGCGGGACGTCGAGGCCGCTTTGCCGGCGAACGACACGTTGCTTGCCATATGGCCGCAGTTAGGGCTGTGGCAGCCCGGTGGGCAATTCCGTTTCGCGACAGCCGATTTTTCCTTCAATGCCAATGAAAAGGTGGCGACGGGCGATGCCGAGCTGCGCTGGCTGAATGCATCGACGAGTCTCAGTAAGGTCAATCCACTCGGCGATTACCGTGCTGCGATTAGCGCGAGCGGCGACAAGGCCGACGTCCGCGTGACTACGCTGCAGGGCGCGTTGCAAGTCGAAGGCAACGGCGCCTGGAGCGCGCAGCGCGGCGCGAGTTTCACCGGCACCGCGCGCGCCGATGCAGAGCAGCGGGCGCAGCAGCGAGAAGAGTTGAGCGACCTGCTGAAATTGCTCGGCAAGGAACAAGCACCCGGCGAATTTCGGCTTGCGTTTTCGGCAACGCCTTAACAGCCTGTTAGGACAGCGCGAGGATGCACAATGAGAACGGAACCAGCGCGAGGGGGAACCTTGGCGGAAGGCAACATTACTACGCGCGCCTTTGTCGAGCTGGTGTTATCCCTATCGTTATCACTGGGTTTGGCGCTCGCCAGCCAGCCTTCGCGCGCGGCCACTCTACCGACGGCCTTTGCGGAAACGCAGCTTGCAGGCGGGCTGTCGAGTCCGACGGCGATGGCGTTCGCGCCCGACGGCCGATTGTTTGTGACGACGCAAGGCGGCGAGCTTCGCGTGATCAAAGGCGGTCAACTGCTGGCGCAGCCTTTCGTCGCGGTCAGCGTCGATGCCAGCGGTGAGCGCGGCCTTCTCGGCGTCGCGTTCGATCCGGATTTTGCCAGCAACAACTTTGTTTATATCTATTACACGGCGCCGTCGACGCCCGCTGCCACGGCGCACAATCGCATCAGTCGCTTTGTTGCCAATGGCGACGTCGCGGCACCGGGGAGTGAAACCGTGCAGGTCGAGCTCGACGATTTGTCCGCGGCGACCAATCACAACGGCGGCGCGATTCACTTCGGCGCCGACGGCAAGCTGTATATCGCAACCGGCGAGAACGCGAATGGGGCCAATGCGCAAACGTTGACCAACCGGCTCGGCAAACTCTTGCGCATCAATGCCGATGGCACGATCCCGTCCGACAATCCGTTTTTCAACGAGGCCGTCGGCGCCAATCGCGCGATCTGGGCGCTAGGTTTACGAAATCCGTTCACGTTCGCGTTTCAGCCGGGCAGCGGCCGCATGTTCATCAACGACGTCGGCCAGAGCAGTTTCGAGGAGGTCAATGACGGCGTTGCGCGCGCGAATTACGGCTGGCCCGAGACCGAAGGGCCAACAACTGACCCGCGCTTTCGGGCGCCGCTATTCGCCTACGGCTCGGGCAACGGGCCAACCGAGGGCTGCGCGATTGCCGGCGGCACTTTCTATAATCCGCCGGTCGCGCAATTCCCGGCCAGCTTCGCAGGCCAATATTTTTTCGCCGATCTTTGCAGCGGCTGGATCCGCCGGCTCGATCCCGCCAATCCCGGCTCAGCGCTGTTGTTTGCGACCGACATCGCGTTTCCAGTCGACTTGCAAGTCGGGCCGGACGGCGCTCTGTATTACCTTGCCCGCGGCAACGGCTTGGCGGCCGGCGGCGTATTCAGGATACGGTCAACGGTGAGCGAGCCGACGACCGTGCAATTCAGCGCTGCCGCCTACGCTGCGACCGAAAGCGCCGGCAGCGCGACGATCACCGTCACACGCAACGGTTCGGCGGCCGGCGCGGTATCGGTCGACTATCGAAGCGCGGATGGCAGCGCCGTTGCCGGCTCCGATTACACCGCTGTCAGTGGAACGGCGACTTTCGCGCCTGGTGATGCGGTGCCGAAAACATTCAGCGTGCCGGTCACCAACGACGCGACGGTAGAATCCGATGAGACAGTGCAGCTGATTCTGAGCCATACGAATGGGGCGGCGATTGGCGAACCGGGCAGCGCGACGTTGACTATCGCGAGCGACGATGTTGCCGAGGGCGGCGGCGGAGGCGGCTGCGCGATCGGCCGAAACGATGGGCGCGACGCCAGCCTGGCCAGCTTGGCATTGTTTGCCGTATTCGCGCTGTTCGGGATTCGCCGCGCCAGCCGGACTGTACAACGTTCTGCGCAACGCTTTGCTGGAAGCCGATAATTGAAACGACTTTACCTGGCCGGGTTATGGTTTGCCTTTGTTCTGGCCGCTCCTGCCGCTGGCGCGCAGCGTGACGCGCAGGCGGCGCGCTCAGCATCGGCGCCTGCTAAAACCGCGGCCGCTGCGGCCCCACGGCTGCACGTCGACGGCAAATATTTCAAGGATCCCGGCGGCCGCGTCGTCGTGCTGCGCGGTGTATCGCTGATCGAGCTGCACGATGTCGTGCTGAAGCGGCCCGGCGCTGAGTTCATGATCGATCTGGTGACCGACCCGGCGCGCGGCTGGCACGCCAAAGTCGTGCGATTACCGGTTTTCCCGGGCTACTACCTGCCCGATCCTCAGGGCTACGTAAAAGACTATCTGGAACCGGCGGTTGATTACTGCACGGCAAAGGGCCTCTATTGCATCATCGACTGGCATTACGGCGAAAGCCCTTTCAAGCGCGATGAGGAAACCCGCCGCTTCTGGGCCGACATCGCGCCGCGTTTCAAG
>JACMKV010000392.1 GCA_014379915.1 Burkholderiales bacterium | reverse complement strand
AAGCTTTACGCGACGGTCGGTTCCAACAGCAATGTCGCCGAAAACGGCATGGACAAGGAGGTTCGCCGCGCCGCCATCCTCGAGGTGGATCCGGCAACCGGCCAGTCGCGCGTTTTCGCATCCGGCCTGCGCAACCCGAATGGCCTGTCATGGCAGCCGCACAGCGGCGCGCTGTGGACGACCGTCAACGAACGCGACGAAATCGGCAGCGACCTCGTTCCGGATTACATGACGTCGGTCAAGGACGGTGGCTTCTACGGCTGGCCGTACAGCTATTACGGCCAGCATGTCGATGAGCGTGTGCAGCCGCAGAAGCCCGACTTGGTCGCCAGCGCGATCGCGCCGGATTACGCGCTCGGCCCGCACACGGCTTCGCTTGGCCTGGTTTTCTACAACGGCAAACTGTTGCCGGCGCGTTATTCGGGCGGCGCCTTTATCGGCCAGCACGGTTCATGGAATCGGAATCCGCCGAGCGGCTACAAAGTGATTTTCGTGCCATTTGCCGACGGCCGTCCGGCTGGGCCGCCGGAAGACACGCTAACCGGTTTTCTGAATGCGGACGGCGACGCGCTCGGCCGCCCGGTTGGCGTGGCAATCGACAAAGCGGGCGCGCTGCTGGTCGCCGACGACGTCGGCAATATCATTTGGCGGGTGACGCCTGCTGCGGCCCAGCCTGCCGCAACACAATAAGTCGCACGGCATTGGTTCGCGGGTGGCGCACGGGTCGATCGGTGCGTAAGTAATGCACGTACATAATTCGTGCATATAATTCGTGTACGACCGCGCCTCGCGCATCCACGGCAGCGCAATCCGCGTAATCAGGCAAATGCACCTCGGATCAACAGCAAGCACGTCGAGCCGCTTATTTTCCGGCGCGTTCCTGACTTCCGTCACATTGCATGCGATTGCCGGCGGCTTCCTGCTGAGCGAATGGCAGAGCGCGGTCAAACCGCTACCCGCGCCGCGCATCCTGCAAGTCGCGTTGCTGGAAACCAAGCCGCCCGTCTCCGCCTCGCCTGCTGCCGTGTCGACTCCCGCGGTTCAGCCGGTTGCTGAACCTGTCGAATCTGCCGAACCTGTTCAACCTCTGGTCGATCCGACGCCGGACGCCAGGCCACTTGTCGAAGCTGCTCCATCCAAAGTCGAGATCGAGCCTGCCGAACCGCAAGCCGACAAGCCGCAGCCGGCCCAAGCCGAAAAAATAAAACCGAAGGCGCAACCGAAAATCGTGCGAGACAGCGCGAAAAAGCGCGCCGAACCGCTCAGACAAATGGCAAAGGCTCGGCCAGTACCGCGGGAGACCGTAGCATCGCCAGCGATGCCTTCGACTGCGATACCGGTCGAAACGACGCCTGTGCAGGACGCTGGCAACGAATCGGACGGCAAGGCCAGCGACGACGCCAGCGAGGATGTGACGCGCGGCGAAACTACAACTGCAAACAGCGCAAATCCGGTTTCACCAGCGTCGGCCGCTGCCGCGCAGCCGCCGGCGACCGTTATTGCCGCGACGAGGCCGACGCCATCACCGGCGGCAGCTGCCGGGCCCGTCGTTCCGCCGCATTTCGAAGTCGCCTATCTCGATAATCCGAAGCCCGCTTACCCGCTCGCCGCGCGCCGGCTGAAACTCGAAGGCACGGTTGTGCTGCGCGTGCTGGTCAAGGCTTCGGGCGCGCCGGAAACGATTGCGCTCGGGCAAAGTTCGGGCGCCGCGATTCTCGATGAAGCGGCGCTTGCTGCCGTCAAAAGCTGGCGTTTCGTGCCGGCGCATCAGGGCGAACGGGCGATCGACCACTGGGTCGACGTACCCATTCGCTTTCGACTGGTCGAAGCCGGACGGTAGCTGTTTCACGGCGCCAACCGCACGGGGGGAAGAATGAACAAAACAACAGCGGCTGCGCGAGCCGCGGCCATCGTTGCGAGCGCTGTAATCAGCATCGACGCAACAGGCTTGACACACGCTGCCGGTGTTCCGACTCTCGATGTCGTCGACGTCGAAGCGTCTTCCGACAGCTCGCTCGGTACCGCCGATTCAGCCAGCGTCGGCACGGTGCCGCGCGAACGGCTGCAGGCACGCCCCGCCTATCGTCCCGGCGAATTGCTCGAAGAAGTGCCGGGCCTGATCGTCACCCAGCACAGCGGCGAAGGCAAAGCCAACCAGTATTTCGTGCGCGGCTTCAACATCGACCACGGCACCGATCTGCGCATCAATTTCAATGGCGCGCCGGTCAATCAGCGCAGCCACGGTCACGGCCAGGGCTACAGCGATCTGAATTTTCTGATCCCCGAACTGATCGGCGACCTGCAATACCGGAAGGGCCCGTACTTCGCGGATGAGGGCGATTTTTCCTCGGCCGGCGCCGTCAGTTTCGATTATGTCGATGTGCTGCCGCAAAGCATCGCCATCCTTAGCGCCGGTGAGGACGACTACGGACGCGCGATGATCGCCGGTTCGCCGAAATTCGGCGCCGGCCATCTGCTTTACGGTTTCGAAGTGCTGCATAACGACGGGCCGTGGACCCATCCCGACAATTTCAGAAAGATGAACGGCGCGCTCCGCTACAGCCAGGGCACGCTGCTCGATGGTTTCAGCGTCACCGCGCTCGCCTATTCCGGCAAAGGCAACGCGACCAACCAGATTCCGCGCCGCGCCGCCGACTCCGGCTTGCTCGGCCGCTTCGATACATTCGATGCCAGCGACGGTTCGGATTCGGCGCGCTACAGCCTGGCCGCCGACTGGCGGCGCACGACAGGCAGCGGCATCGCCCGCGGCAACGCCTACGTCATCCGCAACGAACTGAATTTGTTTTCCAATTTCACCTATTTCCTCGACGACCCGGTCAATGCCGATCAGTTCGAGCAGGACGACAAGCGCGTCACCACAGGCGCCAACGCAAGCCATACCTGGCTGGCAAACTGGGGCGGATGCGACGTCGAGAACACCGTCGGCGTGCAGTTGCAAAACGACAATATCTACAACGGCCTGTTTCGCACCGCGCAACGGCAGCGGCTGACGACTACGAGAGCCGATCACATCGTCGAATCGAGCGCCGGCGTTTACGTCGAGAACCGCACGCAGTGGGCGGAGAAGTTGCGCACCGTCGCCGGTTTGCGCGGCGATTATTTCCGCTTCGACGTGGACAGCGACGATCCGGCGAATTCGGGAACTGAAAACGATACGACCGTAAACCCGAAACTGAGTCTGATTTTCGGGCCGTGGGCGAAGACCGAATACTTCATCAACGCCGCCGGCGGCTTTCACAGCAACGACGCGCGCGGCACCACCATCACGGTCGATCCCGGCGCCGATGTCGGCGAAAATTTGCCGGCCGACCGCGTGCCGGGCCTGGTGCGGTCGAAAGGCTACGAAGTCGGCGCGCGCACCGCAATCATTGCGAACCTGCAAAGTTCGCTGGCGGTCTACGTGCTCGATTTCGATTCGGAACTCGTATTCATCGGCGACGCTGGCAATACCGAAGCCGGCCGCAAGAGCCGCCGCATCGGTTTCGAATTCGCGAATTTCTACACGCCGACTTCCTGGCTGACGATAGACGCCGACGTCGCTT
>JACMKV010000391.1 GCA_014379915.1 Burkholderiales bacterium | reverse complement strand
CGCGTAGCACGCCATTCGGTCTGACATCCACGGAAAGTCGATTGACAATTCGGAAGGCATGCAAGCTTTAAGAAGAGACTGAAAAAAAAGCGCCCACCTCCCTCCCCTCCTTCCAGAGGAGGGGAGGGATAATGGCCGGCACGAATGCTGAAGCGGGTAAGGGCGGTGGAAGAAAACGTTAACGAAAAAGCAAACGCTGTCCGCGAACCCGGCGCGCAAGCCCGCGCAACGGATGAAGCGATTGCGGCAGCGACAGCGGCGACGCGCATCTGGCTGGAACGCGCCGTCATCGGCCTCAACCTGTGCCCGTTCGCCAAAGCCGTTCACGCCAAAAACCAGATTCGGTACGTCGTCAGTGACGCGCGCAGCGAACAGCTATTGACCGCCGATCTTGCGCGTGAACTGCAATTACTGGCCGCGGCAGACGCCGACGAAATCGACACCACGCTGCTGATCCACCCGTATGTGCTCGAGGATTTTCTCGACTACAACAAATTTCTCGATGTGGCGGATCAGGCGGTCGAAGACCTCGGCTTGCTCGGCGAGCTTCAGGTTGCGAGCTTTCATCCGCGCTACCAGTTCGCCGGTACCGCGCCCGACGACATTAGCAACTACAGCAACCGCTCGCCATATCCGATGCTGCATCTGCTGCGCGAAGCGAGCGTCGAGCGCGCGGTTGCGGCTTTTCCCGACGCCGGCGGCATATACGAAAAGAATATCGCGACGCTGCAAAGCCTCGGCCACGACGGATGGCAACGTCTGGAAATTCCGGCGGCACGCGGCAGAAATCGGTGAAGGTCAGGGCGACCCGGACCCTTTCATTTCGACCAGCAATGACAGATCGACGGCGGCGATGTCTTTGGTCAGGCTGCCAACCGAGATGCGGTCGACACCGGTTTCGGCAACCTCGCGGACGTTGGCAATTGTGATACCGCCCGAGGCTTCGAGCTCGGCCCGCCCCTGGTTGACGCGCACTGCGGCGCGCAAGTTGTCGAGGCTGAAGTTATCGAGCAGCACCAGCGTTGCCCCGGCGCAAAGCGCTTCTTCGAGCTGCACCATAGTTTCGACTTCGATCTGCACCCGCACGCCATCCGCAGTTGCCCGCGCTTGCGACAACGCGGCGGCGACACCGCTGGTCAGCGCGATATGGTTTTCCTTGATCAGTACGCCGTCATATAGCCCGATGCGCTGGTTTTCGCCGCCGCCGATTTTCACTGCATATTTTTGCGCGGCGCGCAGGCCAGGCAGGGTTTTGCGCGTGTCCATAATTTTCGCTTGCGTGCCGCGCACAGCATCGACATAGCGCCGCGTTGCAGTCGCGGTCGCCGACAGCGTTTGCAGGAAGTTCAGCGCGGGGCGTTCGGCAGTCAACACTGCGCGTGCGTTGCCATCGATGCGGCACAGTAACTGGTTTGGATCAAGTTTCGCACCGTCGTACGCGTTCCATGTGATTCGCACATCGGGATCGAGTCGCCGGAAGCAGGCTTCGAACCACGCGCTTCCGCACAATATCGCGCCAGTCCGGCAAATCAGCTTGGCTTGAGCGCGATGGGATTGCGGAATCAGCGCTGCGGTCAGATCGCCGCTGCCGATATCTTCAACCAGCGCAGCGCTGACATTGCGCTGGATATCCGCAGCGAGTTCCGTCAACAATGCGCGGGCAATTCAGTGAGCGCGGCAAGAACCGCGGCCGGCCGATAGCCAAGCGGGTCGGGAATGGCGCCGCTGCGATTGATCCAGAACGACCGGAAGCCGAAATGGCCGGCGCCGGATACATCCCAGAAGTTCGACGATACAAAGCCGATATCAGCAGGTGCGAGGCCGAGCGTATCGGCAGTCATGCGGTAGACGCGCGGGTCCGGTTTGTAGATCTTTAGCTCGTCGACGCTCAACACGTGATCGAAAAATTCGCTGAGGCCGGCGTTTTGTACGAGCGGATTCAGCATCGTCGGGCAGCCATTCGACAGGATCGCGCGCTTGTGGGCGGACAGGGATTGCAATGCTTCGCGGGCTTCGGGATGCGGCGTCAGATGCAGATAAGCATCGGTCAGTTTTTGAAATTCAGCCGATGTAATTTTCAGCGCGAGCGCCTCGCACGAATGCACGAGCGCGTCGCGCGTGACGGTCTCGAAATTTTCGTAACGTTGCATCAGGCTGCGCAACCACGTGTATTCGAGCTGCTTGGCGCGCCATAACTGACTGAGCGCGTGGCCTCGGCCCGGAAAGATTCGTTCGGCTAGTGCGATGACCGAGTGCACGTCGAACAGTGTGCCGTAGGCGTCGAAGACGAGGGCTTTGATTGTCATGGTGGTGTTTTAGCGATGTTTGAGGCGCGCCGCTGCGACTGTTTCACCCCCATCCGGCCTTCCCCCGTCTAGGGGAAGGGGTTTTGTCGTGCGAGGTGGACGCGGGTTCGCGAGCTTCATGTAACGCAGAAGCGGCGTGCTGTCAGTCCGGCTTTATACGGCTTCTGGATCGAACATGTCGTGCTTGATCTTCTTCCGGTTCGCGATCAGTTCGTCGAGCGACGGCTCGTTTTTCATGGCCCGGCTGATCGCAAGCCTGGTCGCTTCGTAATTGGTGCGGTACAAATCCTTCTTGTCGATGTTCTTGTCGGTCACGCATTGCGGGTCGATCCAGACCAGACTGATGATGCACAAGTTATTGATCTGGTCGCGCGGTAGAATATTTTCGATTACGCAATCGAGCACGCCGTCGGCCGTCGCCGATTGCACGATGCCGCCAAACAGCTCGACTGTTGCGCTGTTCTTGATCGTGACCTTGGGCGCCATGATGGTCGCCGGCCGCACCAGCTGATTGCAGGCGCGGATGGCGAACATGCGAGTATGTCCGGCGGTCTGCCCCATCATGTTGGCGAATGCGTAGCCGACCGGGCCGTCGACATCGCCGATCAGGATTTCCGGCATGGCATCGGTGAATTGGCCCGGCTTTGCAAACACGGTGGCTTCGCCGGCGCGAAAAATGATGCGTTCTGACATGACATTCCTTTATCGGTAGGGAGGTAAAAGGAAATACGGTTTAGCTGAATCAGAAAACGCTGCGCCTCGGTCGCATTATGGTCAGCCGATTGCATACATACCATTTTATCCAGCGCGGCGAGCGGCTGCCAAACCGCCATAGGAGTTTCGGTTTTTTTTTGCGGCAGCAATCGAGCCCTTCCGATTTTCATTGATGCAGCTTGAGCCCAACTTTTGGGACTTCATTGCCATCCATTTGGCCGATCCCAGCTGCCCCGAACCGAGCTTCGCAAGGTCGCCCACTACCGGGCGATTATTGAAACGTGCCGTCAGCACTTCGGCCAGCGTCGCTTAGCGAGCTTCATCGGCCGCCCTCGCCGTCTTTGCTTTCGGAATTGCGTTCAATAGCCTTGACGCGATCTCACCGACCGAATCTCAACGATGCGGTGGCGAGATGGATTTCACGCAGAAAAATAATAAGGGCCGAGATCAACAAGCTCATGGCGGCAACGAACAGCAACGCGATGGGAATCGAAATATCAGGACCAAAAAAGGCGCCGACGAACAGCACGACGATAACCGAGCAGATCAGCAGAGCGCAGGTTGTGGACAGGCTGATCGCCCAATTGATCAGGCGCGCGCGGCGAGACAGGATTGCGAGGTCGATCGCGGCGCATGTGCTTTCGCCCTCATCGATCGACGCAAGCAGGCCTTCGAGATAGCGTCCGCGATCGACGATGCGCGCGAGCCGGCTCGTCAGCACCGACAGCATGGCGCCGATGCCGGTCAGCAGGAAAACCGGCGCGACCGCGAGCTGAATCACGTGCGCGATCGACATGATCTGCGGTTCGGTCGGCATGCGTTCTGTTCTGTCCTGTCGCAGTCGATATCCGGCTTGGCGAGTTGAAGGGCCGCGTTCGAGGATCAGAACGGCGCCGTCAATGATGGTACCCGGATTCGCGCGTTACCTTGCCGCGGAAAATCCAGTACGAATAAGCTGTGTAACCGAGGATGACCGGCAACAAAAACACTACGCCGATCAGCAGGAATATCTGGCTTTCCGGCGGCGAGGCGCCTTCCCAGATCGTGATGTCGGGCGGGATAATGTTGGGCCAGATGCTGATGCCGAGCCCGGAATAGCCGAACAGGAAAAGCGCCATCGCCAGGATAAATGGCGGATACGTGTAGCGCTTACGAACGCTATGCCACAGCGCAAATGCGGCAACCGCGGTGAACAAAGGCGCGGGTGCGAATAGCGCTATATTCGGCCAGCTAAACCAGCGTTCGGCGATTTTTGGGTCGAGAATCGGCACCCAGATGCTGATCACGACGAGGCCGGCCAGCACGGCATACAGCAGCAGCAGCGCATAGCGATAAGCGCGATCCTGCAACTCTCCCTCGGCTTTCATGATCAACCACGTCGCGCCGAGCAGCGCATAACCCGCGATCAACGCCACGCCGGTGAACAACGCGAATGGCGTCAGCCAGTCGAAACTGCCGCCGCCGTATTGGCGATCAACGACTTCGAAGCCTTGCACGAAGGCGCCGAGCGACACACCTTGCCAAAACGTTGTGACCAGCGAGCCGCCGAAAAAGGCGAGATTCCACATCCAGCGTTTGCCGCTTGATTTGAAGCGGAATTCGAATGCGACGCCGCGAAATATCAATGCCAGCAGCATACCGATCAGCGGTAAATACAGCGCCGGCAGGATAACAGCATAGGCGACAGGGAAGGCGGCGAACAAAGCGGCGCCGCCCAGCACCAGCCAGGTTTCGTTGCCGTCCCAGATCGGGGCAACCGTGTTCATCATCACGTCGCGGTCGTCCTCGTGCGGCATGGTAGGAAACAGGATGCCGATGCCGAGCACAAAGCCATCGAGTAGCACATACATGAAAATGCCGAAGCCGATGATGAAGTACCAGATCAACGGCAAACCCTGCTCGAGTATGGAACCCATCTAGCTTCCTCCGGAATCCAAAGGTTCATCCGGCAGCGATAGCGGCCGCGCCGGGCGCTTGTACGGCGTCTCGTGGGCGGCATGCGCTTCGACGCCGCGACGCACGAGCTTGACGAGGTAATAAATGCCGGCGCCGAAGATGATCGAATAGACCACGACGAAGCCCGCGAGCGAAGCAGCGACGCTGCCGCCGGCGACCGGTGAATGCGCATCGGCAGTGCGCAGCAACCCATAGACCACGTAAGGTTGCCGGCCGACTTCGGCGGTGATCCAGCCGCTGATTACCGCGACGAAGCCGATCGGCGTCGCGAGCGTGCAAAGCCGCAAGAACCACGACGTCGAATAAAGCTCGCCGCGGCGGTACAAATAGATGCCGTAGAAGCCGATAAACAGCATCAGAAAGCCCATCGCGAGCATAACGCGGAACGCCCAGAACGTGATCGCCACCGGTGGCCGCTCGTCTTTCGGAAAGTCTTTCAAGCCCGGCACGGCACCATCCAATCTATGCGTGAGGACAAGGCTGCCGGCGTATGGAATGGCGAGTTCGAAGCGATTTTCTTCCTGCTGCTGGTCGGGAAGCGCGAATAGCACGAACGGCACCGGGACTTCATCGCTGTCCCAATGCGCTTCCATCGCCGCCAATTTCGCGGGTTGATATTCGCCCGTGTTCAGGCCGTGGAAATCACCGGCCAGGATTTGCAGCGGCGTAACGATCGAGATGAAGCCCATCGCCATCACGAACATCACTTTGGCGTGCTCGACCGACTGGCCGCGCCGCAAATACCACGCGGAAACACCAGCGATTACGAACGCTGTCGTCAGAAACACGGCGAGCGTCATATGCACGAGCCGAAACGGAAACGACGGGTTGAAAATGATTGCCAGCCAGTTGTCAGCGTAGAACACGCCGTCCTTGAGAACATAGCCGGCCGGCGTATGCATCCAGCTGTTCGCCGACAAGATCCAGAATGTCGACATCAGCGTGCCGAGCGCAACCATCACGGTGGCGAAAAAGTGCAGGCCTTTGCCGACGCGCTCCCAGCCGAACAGCATGATGCCGAGGAAGCCCGCTTCAAGGAAGAACGCGGTCAGCACCTCGTAGCTCATCAGCGGCCCGAGGATATTCCCGGTGGCGGCTGAAAAGCGGCTCCAGTTCGTGCCGAACTGAAAGCTCATAACGATGCCGGAGACCACGCCCATGGCGAACGACACCGCGAAAATCTTTACCCAGAAGCGGAACAGCTCGCGGTATTTTTCATTGCCGGTCTTGAGCCACAGGGCTTCGAGCATAGCCAGGTAGTTGGCAAGGCCGATGGTGAACGCCGGAAACAGGATGTGGAACGAAACGACGAAAGCGAACTGAAGTCGCGACAGCAGCAGCGGATCGAAATCCATGATTATTTAGTTTGCCAAGCGTCCGGGGAGTAGGGGATGCGCTTTTGCATCAGCGGTGGCACCAGCGGTTTCGATGAACCAGCGCGGCGAGCGCTTCGTTTGACTAACTATAGCGTAGTCCGCCGCCGGTTGCATAAGCCAGATTCTTGCATAGAAGCTGCAAAGTTTCACCCCGAGAATAGGGGCTCGCTCAATACTGTTGCGCATTTATCCGGCACAAACACCGCGCGAGGAGGGGCCACGCAGCGTACGGGCAAAATCAGGGTCAGACTGAGCTGACCCGTTTCTTTCAAATCACAATCAAATCCCGTGCGACGACTCGCCAACCCGCTGTGTGACCTGAAACCGCGTCGACGCGATTGCAGCCTTGACCGAAATAAAACGGTAGAGATAAACCGGCGAAATTGGGCTATCGATGCGCTCGACGAACTGGACGATACCGCCGACGCGCAAGCCGCGTGAACGGGTGACGACGCGAACCTCGAGTTTGGCGTTCTCATCGAGCGGTTTGTACGACAACAGGCGGCGCAAGCCGTCCTGGTCTTGCGCGACCGAGATCAGGCCGGTGCTGGCTTCGTCGGCGCCTTCGGCTTTGACGTGATAAACGATCGTCGCCCAGCGTGCCGGATCGTAATCGAGTTCGTCCTTGTCGCCGGTAAAGATGCCGGTCAAACCATCGAGCGGGGTGCGGATCTTCTCGCGCAGACTATGCAGCCGACGCTGCAAACTCGACCCATACAGGAACAGGCTGAGCTTGTCCTGCTCGCGCGGATCGGCCCAGTTGAAGCTGCAGCCGACTGCCTTCACGTAGGTTTTGTCGCCGCGCGTGCGATGAATCAGCGACTTGACGCTGGCGTTGAATTTGACCGGACCGGACGGCAGGTAAATTTCCCCTTCGAGACGCGTGCCGGCTTCGGGTTGCGGCAGTTGGCCGTAGAAGCTGAACCCGGAGCAGGAGATTTCGTCGATCGTTCCATACACGTAATCGAATTCCGGCGCCTTGACTTTGGCCGGAAGCGGCATCAAAAGCCGCGTTTCGTCGCGATTGTCTCGCGCCCGCTGGCCTATGAACAGCACGACGGTCGCGGCCAGCAGCGCGTTGCAGCCAGCCCAGGTCAACAGCGCAAGGATTTCGTTGGGCGTGGTCTTGCCCAGCGCGAACGCGATTGCTCCGGCGACGCCGAAAGTCGTAAGGTTTGCAATCAGGATCAAAAGCTGCGGCAGCAGGTGCACTTTGTACTTGGTCGCAACTTCTGATCGTTTGACGCTCGCGGGCTTAACGCGTTTGCTGAAGGCGCCGACGATCGCGGTAAGCGAAACGGCGAAGCGCGCCATATTCCATTGCTGAACGCACAGCGGCCGGCCGTAGCCGCGGCTGGTTTCCTCGTACAGCCAAGCGCCGAGCAGGTAGTAGGCGGCAATGAACAAAGCGGCTTCGGGCGCGAGTTGCGCCACCGGCATGGCGCCAGTTGCCAAAACGATCACCGGCAGGATGTACAGCAGTGCTTTCTGCCAGCCGTCCAACACGCCGATCAGCGTTGCCAGGTAGCTGAAACGCTGCGCCAGCGTTAGCCCCGGTCCGAGCAGCAGGCCTTCGCTACGCCAAACCTGCAGCGCCCCGCGCCCCCAATCCGTTTTGCGCCAGATCAGTTGCGCGAGATGCGCCGGCGTCAAGCTGAAGGCCAGCGATTCGGGGTGATAAACGGACTTGAATTTCTGCTTGTGCAGCTTCAGCGAGGTATGCAGATCCTCGGCTTGCGAACCTTTGGCAAAACCGCCGATCGCATTCAGCGCGTCGCGACGCAGCACGGCGGCGCTGCCGCAGAATAGCGCCGCGTTGCGGTAATCCTTGCCCGGCTGAACCAGGCGATAAAACAACGAATGCTCGGTCCAGACGATACGGTTTTCGCGCTTCAAGCGCTGCTGAGTCGGATCGAGATTGTAGAAGTCGAGCGGCGTCTGCACATAGGCAACCGCGTCGTCCTTGAAATAGCCGAGCGTGTGCGTCAGGAAATCGTGCTTCGGCGCGTGATCGGCTTCGAACACCGCGAAGAAATCACCGTGACTGTGGGCGAGCGCGTGGTTCAGAAAATCGGCTTTCGTCCAGTCTTGCGAATTGCTCGACAAGTAATGGCACGAAAGCTCGGCGGCAAGCTGCTTCAAGACGCCGCGATTGCCGTGATCGAGTAGCCATACCTGATGCGTGTAATGCATGTTCTGCGTTGCCAGCAAGGTACGCCGCACGATGCTGGTCGGGTGATCGTGGGCGGTGATGAAAACGTCGACAGTCAGGCCGTCCGCTGGACGACGGCGCTGGCGGCGCGCCAGACGCCAGCTCGAGAAAAGGTGCAGCAGCAGCATTGCGAAGCCAAAAATCTCGGCTAGGTAGAGCACGCTCGAGAAAATCGGCGCGTCGTAATTGAAAATGGTCGGGCGCCACGCCAGATAGCAGATTGCTGCCGTGATAAAGACAAACGCCAGAATCTTGCGGCGCAATTGCAGCGGCTGGTAGCGCGTATTCAGGAAAGCCATATGTCCTTTTTTGGTATTCCGCAGTATTGGCAGCAGTATTGAAGAACCCCCCGCAAATCGCATTCCATACCGTGTTAGCGAGGACAAGAGACATAAACTTGATAACTGGAACGAATGGCCTTGCGCGCTGCGTCAATAACTGTGTTTTGGCGGCAGGTAGAAAAAATCGATTCGACGATGACCTTTCGGGCCGGGCGCGGTCCTGCTGCAAGGAGGTTGGATTCACGCTATCGTTGTCCGGCTTGCGACGCTGGCGCTCGCGGCAAAAGGGCTTCGCACGCTTACCAGTCGCGATTTACAGGCCGTTGAAACCGGCGTCTGGGCCCCCCATCTTGGAACTATCCCCACAAGGAAAAACCATGCGTTTCGACAAACTGACGACCAAATTCCAGCAAGCGCTGTCCGACGCGCAAAGTCTCGCGGTTGGCCACGACAATCCGTACATCGAGCCGCAGCATCTGCTTTACGCGATGCTGCAGCAGGACGATGCCGGCACCGCTTCGTTATTAAGCCGTGCCGGCGTCAACCCGCAGCCGCTGCGCACCGCGCTGAAGCAAAGCATCGAGCGGCTGCCCAAAGTCGAGGGCCAAGGCGGCGAAGTAAACCTGTCGCGCGACCTGAACAACCTGCTCAACGTGACCGACAAGGAAGCGCAAAAGCGCAATGACCAGTTCATCGCGTCCGAGCTGTTTTTGCTCGCGGCTGCCGCCGATAAGGGCGAAATCGGCCGGCTGCTGAAACAGCACGGCGTGAATCGCGTGCAACTCGAGGCTGCGGTCGAGGCCGTGCGCGGCGGAGAGAACGTCGCCAATCAGGATGCTGAGGGCAGCCGTGAAGCGCTGAAGAAATACACGATTGATCTGACCGAGCGCGCGCGCGCCGGCAAGCTCGATCCGGTGATCGGCCGCGACGACGAAATCCGCCGCACCATACAGGTGCTGCAGCGGCGCACCAAAAACAATCCGGTGCTGATCGGCGAACCCGGCGTCGGCAAGACTGCGATCGTTGAAGGTCTCGCACAACGCATCGTCAACGGCGAAACGCCGGAGACAATGAAGAACAAGCGCGTGCTCGTGCTCGATATCGCGTTGCTTTTGGCCGGCGCCAAATACCGCGGCGAGTTCGAAGAGCGCCTGAAAGCCGTGCTCAAGGAATTACAGCAGGAGGAAGGCCGCGTCATCGTCTTTATCGATGAACTCCACACCATGGTTGGCGCCGGCAAGGCCGAAGGCGCGATCGACGCCGGCAATATGCTGAAACCTGCACTCGCGCGCGGCGAACTGCACTGCGTCGGTGCGACGACCCTGAACGAATACCGGAAATACATCGAAAAAGACGCGGCGCTCGAGCGGCGCTTCCAGAAGGTGCTGGTTGGCGAACCGAGCGTCGAAGACACGATCGCGATCCTGCGCGGCTTGCAGGAAAAATACGAACTGCATCACGGCGTCGACATCACCGATCCCGCGATCGTCGCCGCCGCGGAGCTGTCGCATCGCTACATCACCGATCGTTTCCTGCCCGACAAGGCGATCGATCTGATCGACGAGGCCGCGGCACGCGTCAAGATGGAAATCGATTCCAAGCCGGAGGAAATGGACAAGCTCGAGCGGCGCATGATCCAGCTCAAGATCGAGCGCGAAGCCGTCAGGCGCGAGAAGGACGAAGCGTCGAAAAGGCGGCTCGGGCTGATTGAAGACGAAATCGCCAAGTTGGAGCGCGAATACGCCGACCTCGATGAAATCTGGAAAAGCGAAAAAGCCCAGGTGCAGGGGTCGCAGCACATCAAGGAAGAACTCGACCGCGCGCGTTCCGAGGTCGAGGCGTTGTCGCGGAAGGGCGATTGGCAGAAAGTCGCCGAGCTGCAATACGGCAAGATTCCGCAGCTCGAAGCGCAACTCAAGCACGCCGACACGTTGAACGTCAAACCGCAGCAGCACAAGCTGTTGCGCACGCAAGTCGGCGCCGAGGAGATCGCTGAGGTTGTGTCGCGCGCGACCGGCATTCCGGTTTCAAAAATGATGCAAGGCGAGCGCGATAAATTGCTGCAGATGGAAGACAAGCTGCACGAACGCGTCGTCGGTCAGGATGAAGCGGTGAAGCTCGTTTCGGATGCGATTCGGCGCTCGCGCGCTGGCTTGGGCGATCCGAATCGGCCGTATGGTTCGTTCCTGTTCCTGGGCCCGACGGGCGTGGGCAAAACTGAGCTGTGCAAGGCGCTCGCCGCGTTTCTGTTCGATTCGGAAGGCCATCTGATCCGCATCGATATGTCGGAATTCATGGAGAAGCACTCGGTGGCCAGGTTAATCGGCGCGCCACCCGGCTATGTCGGTTACGAAGAGGGCGGATATTTGACCGAAGCGGTGCGCCGCAAACCGTACTCGGTGATCCTGCTCGATGAAGTCGAAAAAGCGCATCCCGACGTGTTCAACGTGCTGCTGCAAGTGCTCGACGACGGCCGCATGACCGACGGGCAAGGGCGCACGGTGGACTTCAAGAACACCGTGATTGTCATGACGTCGAACTTGGGCTCGCAGAACATCCAGGCGATGGCGGGCGACGATTACGGCTTGATCAAGCTCGCGGTGCTGGCCGAAGTCAAAGCCTATTTCCGGCCTGAATTCATCAACCGCATCGACGAGATCGTCGTGTTCCACTCGCTCGATGAGAAGCATATCAAGGGCATTGCCAGCATCCAGTTAAGCTACCTCGAGCGGCGACTCGCGCGGATGGAAATGAAGCTTGAAATGAGCGACGCCGCGCTCGGTGAAATCGCCAACGCCGGGTTCGATCCGGTATATGGCGCGCGTCCGCTCAAGCGTGCAATTCAGACGCAGATCGAGAATCCGTTGTCGAAGGAAATACTGGAGGGCCGGTTCGCTGCAAAGGACAAGATCCTCGTCGACTTCGATGGCCGCCGAATGACGTTCAAGCACGATGATAAGGTGCCGGTGTAACGCTTAAGGTGGAACGGCAGGTTTGTTTTCGAATTCGTTTCCTGCGCTGAACTGCTGAAATGCAGGAGGGGCCTCGCCGACACGTTAGCCGCAGGCCCGCTTGCGGGAGGCGGGGCAGGGCACTCTTCCCGCAAACCGCCAACTTCGTCGGTAACGTGTCCGCGTGCTAGCCGCCGCGGAAGAATGTGTTCAAATTATCTGATCCGGTTCAGCAAGGCGTGTAAATCGGCGAGCATGGCGGCCAGCAACCGCTCGCCTTTTTCTTTGCTCGCGAGGGTCGGATCGCCAAACACGCCATCGGGCGCGTAGTTCGGATGGGCTGGATCGCCGCGAACCAGTTTACCGGCGCCCATCGTCGCCGGCGTCCAGCGGCGGGCTGTATCGAGCGCTACATCAGCGGGTGCAATCGCGAGCATGATCGAGGTTTCCGCTTCGTCGGCATGTCCGCCACGCGGCTGTTCGCTAATCGCCTGTTCGACTTCGAGATAGAGAGCGCCTCGGTAAACGTTGGCGACGTGGATCGGCACCTTTGTTCCGGCTGCGGCAGCGCAGCGCTCCAGCGCCGGAATCGTGCTGATACCGGTATTCAAGATCAGGAGTGTGCTGGCGCCGGCAACGGCGATGTTGTCGATGACTTCTGTTATCAGCTTGCTGAAAGTCACTTCGCTGAGCGAACAACTGCCCGGGAAATCGGCGAATGCCGGGTAATAGCCGTAGCTTATGATTGGCCATACCAACACGTGACAGGTTTCGATCAAGCGTGTCGCCAGCCATTCTGCTTGCTGATAGTCAGTCGCCATCGGCAAGTGCGGACCGTGCTCTTTGGCCGCCGCGCCAATTGGCAGGACGGCCGTGGCGCCGCGCTTTATGCGCTGCTCGATTTCGGGCCAGCACAGATCGGCAACGCGCGCGCTAGCGCTTTGACCATGCAGAAGTTGGTCGCCGGGTTCGAGCGATCGCGTTTCGTCGCCCCGGGAACAAGCCGAGTCCGGCAGAATCGGGTTATTCATGTTCGTCTGGGCATCCTTTGAGCGGCGCGAAACACCGCGGGCCCTAATCTTGCTAAAATCGATTGAAAATCACCATCATGAGGCTCCTCGCATGAATTCCCCTGTCCCCCAGTTTCAGATCGACGAAACATTTCAAGCCGGACAACGTCGTTATGCCGTGATTCTTGCCGGCGGCTCCGGAACCAGGCTGTGGCCGTTATCGCGCTCGTCGATGCCGAAACAGCTGCTTGCCCTGAACGGCGCGGAAACCTTGATGCAGGATACTATCCGCCGCGTCGGCAACATGGTCGATCCCACACGGGTAATTACCGTCACGCACAACGATTACCGCTTCGAGGTGATGGGACAGTTGCATACGATTCATCCGCATCTGGCCGATGGCGTACTGGCCGAACCGGTCGGTCGCAATACGCTGCCGGCGATTGCCTGGGCGACAGCGAAGATCGCCAAAAAGCAACCGGATGCCTTGATCGGCGTGTTTTCGTCCGACCATGCGGTGTCCGACCCGGTTTCTTTCCAGCGCGCGTGGGCGGAGGCCGAGCGCGCTGCGGAGGCCGGATATCTGGCGCTGTTCGGCATGAAACCGACCGGGCCGGCAACGGGTTTTGGCTATATTCAAGCGGCCGAAAGCCTGGCTTTGCACGGCGCGGAGTCGGTGCAGCGCGTTGCACGCTTCGTCGAGAAACCGAATCTGAGCGCGGCGCAGTCATACCTGAAGGAAGGCGGTTATTACTGGAACGGCGGCATGTTTGTATTCCGTGCCGATCATTTCCTCGCCATGCTCGAGCGCATTCAACCGGAAACGCATGCTGCGCTCGCAGCGCTGACGGGCGACGATAGCAAGGTTGCGCCGCTCGATCTTTATCAATCACTGCCGAATCTATCGATCGACTACGGCCTGCTCGAACACGCCGACAAGGTCGCCGTCGTGCCGGTCGATATGGGCTGGGACGATCTCGGCAGTTGGGAAGCGATTTATCAGCATCGCGACAAGGACGAAGACGGCAACATGAAGCACGGCGAAGTGGTGGCGGTGAACAGCCACAATAATCTGCTGTGGAGCGAGCACGGCCATCTTGCCACCTTCGGGCTGGAGAATATCGCCGTCGTGCAGACGCGCGATGCGACGCTGGTTTGTCCGCGCGATAAGGTCGCTGAATTAAAGCCGCTGGTAGCCAAGGTCAAGGAAAAATGCCGGACCCTGACCGAGACGCACATGACGGTGACCCGGCCATGGGGTAGTTACACGATCCTCGAGGAAGGGCCGTACTACAAGACCAAGCGCATCCTGGTAAATCCGGGCGCCAAGCTGTCGATGCAAATGCATCACCATCGCTCGGAACATTGGGTAGTAATCGCCGGCACAGCGCGCATCGTCAACGGCGAAAACGAGTTCTTCCTGGAAGAAAACCAGTCTACCTATATTCCGAAAACGCACAGACACCGCCTGGAGAATCCGGGCAAGGTGCCGCTGCAGATCATCGAAATCCAGACCGGACCGTATCTGGAGGAAGACGATATCGTGCGATTTGGAGACATTTACGGGCGGACCTAGGCTTCATTTCCACGCAGGCAGCGGCAATAAAAATCCCGCTCGAGCGGGATTTTTATTGCCGCTGCCTGCGTGGAAATGAAGCCTAGGTCCGCCCGTAAATG
>JACMKV010000390.1 GCA_014379915.1 Burkholderiales bacterium | reverse complement strand
TTCGGTTGCCTGGCGTTTTCCGACATACCGGTGCTCCATGCGATCGGCATAACGGTCAGCCTGGGCGCTGCGCTGTCATTGATGATCGCCGCTGCGCTGGCCAAGCGGGCGGGAGAGAATAGCCGGTCTGGATAAGTTGGGCCCGGGTGCTTCGCGGGAATGACAGTGGTTCTAAGGGTCGATGCGCAAATGCCTGTTACAGCCCACTAGCCGTTGATATTGCGTTGCCGCGTGCGATAGGCGGCGAGGCTTTGCGGCAGCCGCGCCAGGCTCTTCAAGTAATAGGCCGTCTTGAATACGCGGATTCGTGCCGGCAGCGAAGTGCGGCGAAAAACGTCGCCGGCAAGCAGGGACTGCATCGCCTCACGCACGCGAAAAACGTTGGCCGGCGCCATGAAAAGATCGCGCACCGCCGGGGTGGTCACGCGATAGATGAACCACGAAAACGTTTTCAGTCCGGCGCGCATGGTCCGCTCAAAAGCGCGCAGCCTTCGGCTCGCAATCTCCGGATTGCGCAAGCAGTCATCGATCGCGTCGGCAGCTAAAAACGCGCTGTGCATAGCGAGATACACGCCGGTCGAAAATACCGGATCGATGAACGCAAAGGCGTCGCCGACCAAAACATAACGCTCGCCGCTCATGCGCGTCGCCTGATACGAATAGTTGCCGGTACCGGTCACCTCCGAAACGAGGGTCGCGTCTTGCAGGCGTTCGGCGACCGCCGGACACAAGGCGATGGTGTCGCGGAAAAAAGTCTCGACATCGGTCTTGCGCGATTTCAGATACGCGGGCCAGCAAACGGCGCCGACGCTGGTCGCGCCGTCGGCCAGCGGAATGACCCAGAACCAGCCGTGCGCAAACCAGAAGATGCTGACATTGCCGGCGTCCTTGCCCGGCAACCTGGCGGCGTCCTGAAAATGCGCATACAGCGCGGCGCTGTTATGCCGCTTGTTGCGCCGCTTGTGGTCGAAACGGCTGGCCAAGAGCGTATCGCGGCCTGATGCATCGACTATGAAGCGCGCGCGCCAGCAATGGCGACGTTTATTCTTATCTTGCGCTTCGACGGTCGCGCCTTCGGCATCGAACACGACTCCGTCGGCCCTCATCTCCTCGTGCACCGATACGCCTTTGGCCGCGCAATTGTTCAGCAGAAGGTGATCGAATTCGGAGCGCCGCACCTGATAGGCATACGGAAAATTTTTGTCGAGCGCTTCCGAGAAATAATAGGTCAGCGTTTTATCGTGCGTGTCGGAGACGAATTCGG
The DNA here is from genome assembly GCA_014379915.1 of Burkholderiales bacterium. Classification (GTDB taxonomy): domain Bacteria; phylum Pseudomonadota; class Gammaproteobacteria; order Burkholderiales; family JACMKV01; genus JACMKV01. Next base: position 350 of record JACMKV010000390.1, on the reverse strand, counting down.
CGCCGAACTTCGGCATGCCGATGGCGGCGACCTGATCGGCGACGCCAAGGCGCTCGAACAGCGGCAAATTCATGGGCAGCAGCGATTCGCCGATATGAAATCGCGGGTGCTTGTCCTTGTCGAGCACGACGACGCGCCAGCCTTTTTCAGCCAGCAGGGCGCCCGCGGTCGAACCGGCCGGGCCGCCGCCGATGACCAGCACATCGCATTCCTGCATCGCGGATTGCGGCAGTTGGGCGGCTGCATCGGCGTGCGCAAACGTAGATAGTAATTCCGACATCGGTGCTCCAACAGGCTGTTGAAAAACTACTGCGTTTGCCAATACTTCGTTGCTCAGGGCCTCAAAATGC
>JACMKV010000389.1 GCA_014379915.1 Burkholderiales bacterium | reverse complement strand
GGGCAAGATTGTACAGAATCATCGCGAGGATGACGCCGTAAAAAACGCCGAGGACGGTGCGCTCGCTGAAAGTCGCGTCGACAAACGGCTGCGGCGCCCACAGGGTCATCGGAAACGCCATCGCACCGCGGGTTTCGATGCGGAGGTAATACGTTTTCGGGGCGGCATCCGCGAGCTTGATGCGAAAACCCGGATTCTGGTATTCGACCTCGCGCATATCGAACGGCAGGCGGTCGCCAGCCTGTTTGGTTAAGTACGTGCCGTCGGGCGCGGGCGCGTACAGTTCGATTGCGTCGAGATAGGGATAAGCGATCTCCAGAAAAAGATCGCGCGCCTCGAGTCCGTGTTGCCGCAGTGTAAAGCGCAGCCAGTAAGCGCCCTCTACCAGGCCATGACTGCGGCCGATGTCAGCCACCGGGCGGAAGCGGTCGACCGGCGCCGAAATTAACTCGGCAAGGGAAAATTGCGCCGCGGGATCGGGCAGGAAATCGACGTAGTCCTGCAGGCTTTCATGTTCGAAGCCGCCGTTCACCTCGAGGACGGGAGGCGGCGAATCCAGCGCGGCGCCAACAGTCGCGCTGCCGATCGCCAACACAAGCGCGAAGAAAAACGCGGTGCAAAAAAACAAAAAACGCGGGGAACGCATGTCCGTGTTCCGTCTGTGACAGGCTAACCGCGACCTCTTCGCAACTTGCGTACCATGACCATTGCCGGGAACCAACCGCTGCAGGCTGCATCTGCTCATTGCAAGCTGTTGTTTCGCAAAGAAGTGTTGGCGCGCTTTGGCGTCAGATTTAACGCGTCCGAAACCGGTCATCCCAAAGGCTGAACGATTTGGGTCAGCTTTGGTTGATTTTCGCGCGTCGCGTGGGAAAAGACATTACACGCCGTTCGCGTTACTCCTCGGGGCGTTCATTCCATATTTCATAACAAAGCGCTATTCGGGAGGCGCCGCATTCGGTTGCGCCGCCGCGTCCGACGAAGTACCCGGGTCGAGCCCGAGTTCGTTAACTTTTCGCGTCAAGGTATTGCGGCCCATGCCCAGCAGCGCCGCCGCCTCGACCCTGCGACCGCCGGTATGCGATAGCGCCGTCGTGATGAGCACGGTTTCGAATTGCCGCGATAACTCGGCGTGCAGGCTGCGCTCGCCACGCTTCAGCGCTTGATCGACCACGGCGCTGAGCGCCGATTGCCAATCCGGCTTCAGCTCCCCGCCACGCTCCGCGCGCAGTTCGGCCGGCAGATCGAGCAGTTCGATGGTCTGGCCGGGCGCCATTACGGTCAGCCAGTGGCAAAGGTTTTCGATCTGGCGAACGTTTCCGGGGAAATCGTGCAAGGCCAGAAACTTCAGCGCGGCATCGGAAAAGCGCTTGGCTTCGACGCCGAGCGAGCGCGCGCTTTTTTGCAGAAAAAACTTGGCCAGCAGGCCGATATCCTCGCGCCGCTCGCGCAATGGCGGCAGACGCAGGCGGATGACATTCAGGCGATGAAACAAATCCTCGCGAAACAGGCCGAGCTTGACGCGTTGCTCGAGATCCTGATGGGTCGCGGCGATGATGCGTACGTTGGCCTTGATCGGCTGATCGCCGCCGACGCGGTAAAAATGCCCGTCCGACAGGACACGCAAAAGCCGCGTCTGCAGATCGGCCGGCATGTCGCCGATCTCATCGAGGAACAGGGTGCCGCCGTCGGCCTGTTCGAAGCGTCCTTGACGCATGCTTTGCGCGCCGGTGAAGGCGCCGCGTTCGTGGCCGAACAATTCGGATTCGAGCAAATCCTTCGGAATCGCAGCGCTGTTGATCGCGATGAAAGGCTGCTCGGCGCGCGGGCCGTGGCGATGCAGCGCACGCGCGACCAGTTCCTTGCCGGTGCCCGATTCACCGTTGATCAACACGGTTGAATGCGATTGCGACAAACGGCCGATGGCGCGGAACACTTCCTGCATCGCCGGCGCTTGGCCGAGTATGTCGGTGCCGGCTACCAGCGGCTCGCTGGCCGTGGCAGTCTGGCGCAGGCTTTCTTCGAGGGCGCGGCGAACGAGCTCGATCGCATGGTCGACATCAAAGGGCTTGGGCAGATATTCGTAAGCGCCGCCCTGAAACGCGGAAACGGCCGACTCGAGATCCGAATAGGCGGTCATGATGATGACCGGAATCTGCGGATGGCTGCTCCGCAGCGTTTTCAGCAGTTCGAGCCCGGAACCGCCTGGCATGCGGATGTCGCTGATGACGACCTGCGGCGTTGAAATCGCCAGCGCATCGCGCGCTTCCTGCGCGGACGAGAATGTTCTGAACGCAATGCTTTCGCGCGCCAGCGCTTTTTCAAACACCCATCGTATCGAGCGGTCGTCGTCGATGACCCAAACCGATTTCACGCGGCTTTCGAGTGCAATCATGTGAATCTTTTTGATTCTCTGTTTTTCGCAAGCGGCAGCATGATGGTGAAACACGTCGAACCAGGGGCGCTGTCGAACGCGATCGTGCCGTGGTGCTGGTTGATAAAAGTATGCGCGACGGTGAGCCCGAGGCCGCTGCCGCCTTCGCGCCCGGATATCAATGGATCGAAAATCCGGTCCCGAATCGCTTCCGGTATGCCGGGCCCATCGTCGATTATCTGCAGCGCGAGCGCGTGTCGATAGCGTATCCGCGCCAGCGTGATCTGGCGGGTCACGCGGCTGCGCAGGGTGATGGTTCCGGCGCCAACAATCGCTTGCGCCGCATTTCGCGCGATGTTCAATAACGCCTGGATGATCTGCTCCGGGTCGCACAGCAGCGGCGGAATGCTGATGTCGTAATCGCGGACGATGCGAATGCGCTCCGGCGACTCCGCCAGGATCAGGCTGCGCACGCGTTCGAGCGCTTCATGAATATTGAATTCGACCAGTTGCGGCGGCCGGTGCGGCGCAAGCAGTCTATCCATCAGCGCCTGCAGCCGATCCGATTCCTTGATGATGACCTGCGTGTACTCGCGCAATTGCGGGCGGCCAAGCTCGCGTTCGAGCAACTGTGCTGCGCCGCGAATGCCACCGAGCGGATTTTTGATCTCGTGGGCGAGGTTGCGCATCAATTCGCGGTTGGACTGGCTTTGATCGAGCAGGCGTTCCTCGCGGGCGATTTTAAGTTGCTGGGTGATGGGGCGAAATTCGCCGAGCAGACCACGCCAATTCGCGCGCCAACTCGTAGGCCAGTTCGCGCTCGCATGCCAGTGCGGCAGTTCGAACGGCGTGAACGTGCAGCTCAAGTGCAGCAGCGCGTGGTTGGCGAGGCCAAGCGTGAGGTCGTGCTCGGTAAAACTGCAATCCTGGGTCCGCGCATTCAGGATGATGGCAGCGAGCGCGCCGTCGCACGGGAAAACCTGTTCGAGACGCTGGCCGACGATGCTTTTACAGCTGACTTCGAACAGGGTTTCCGCGGCCGGATTCGCATAACGGATGACGAGGTCGTCATCCAGAAGCACGATTGCTGTGGAAAGTACTTCGAGGCCGGGGAAAAAAGCGGAAGCTATGGCGGGCTGCATAGGCTGGTGTCGGAGGGTTCTCTCAGCTTCACAGCAAGAAGCAAGCCATTGAATGTTGCTCCGAGAGAGGCGTTCCGAAACGGGCGGCGCCTACCGACCGTCCGTTTCGGATGATGAGTACGGAAGCTATTTGATGTTCGCGATCTCCTGCCTCAGCGCTGCGACATTTTTCTCGTGCAAGCCGACGTTGTCCTTCAATTCCTGGATGCGGTCGAGATACTTCTGGTAATTCTTTTCGTCACCGAGGCGCACGGCCTCGCCTGCGGTGAGTGCCTGCTGCGATTCCGCGAGCAATTTTTCTTCGAGCACAAGCTCCGATTCGAGGATTGTGCGGCGCGCGGCGTCGCGTTTTTTTTGCGTGTCGCTATCGACGTTGGGCAGGCCTGGCACGTTGGCGTCGGTCGGCGCGACCTTGGCCTGGCGGGCAGCGCCCGCGGGCGGCGCGGGCGGCGATTCGAAGCACTGGATCTTCCTGGCGCCCTTGATCGCAACGTTGGAATACGTGACTTTGCCCGACGCGTCCTCGTACTTGCAGGTCTCAGCGGCCGCGGATCCAGCCGCCAGTGCGCCGGCAACCGCTGTCGCGATGAGCAGAATCAAAGAATCGCTTTTCATATTTTGGTCTCCCGTTAAAGTACTGCCTGCAACGGCCAATGCCTCGCGGCGTTGACGCAGGCTGACCAAACGAGTCTAAGCCAGGGTGTGCGGCTTGGCAATTCAGCGCCGCGACCCACATCGTCATGGATCAGGGGAGCGAGGTTAAAAAAATGCGCGAAAAAAAGGGCGGAATTAACTATTCCGCCCGCTCTTTTTCGATTACAAGCTGTAGTACATCGCAAATTCGATCGGGTGCGTGGTCATCATGAACTGCGTCAACTCCTCGTTTTTCAGTTCGAGATAGCCGTCGAGCATGTCGTCCGAAAACACGCCGCCGCGGGTCAGGAATTCGCGGTCCTGATCGAGGCTTTCGAGCGCCTGCTGCAGCGACGAGCAGACGTGCGGGATCGCCTTGGCTTCTTCGGGCGGCAAATCGTACAGATTTTTGTCGATCGGATCGCCGGGATGAATCTTGTTCTGAATGCCGTCGAGCCCGGCCATCATCATCGCCGTGAAGGCGAAATAAGGATTCGCGGTCGGATCCGGGAAGCGCACTTCGACGCGGCGCGACTTCGGATTGCTGACGTACGGAATGCGGCAGGCTGCCGAGCGGTTGCGCGCGGAATAGGCGAGATTGATCGGCGCTTCGAAGCCCGGCACCAGGCGCTTGTACGAATTGGTGCCCGGATTGGTGATGGCATTCAGCGCCCTCGCGTGCTTGATGATGCCGCCGATGTAAAACAGGGCGAGCTCCGACAAACCGGCATAACCGTTTCCGGAAAACAGATTCTTGCTGCCTTTCCACAGCGACTGATGCACGTGCATGCCCGAGCCGTTGTCGCCGACAATCGGCTTCGGCATGAAAGTGGCGGTCTTGCCGTAAGTGTGGGCGACGTTGTGAACGACGTATTTCAGCCGCTGCATGGCATCGGCGCGTTTGACCAGTGTGCCGAAGCGCGTACCGATTTCATTTTGGCCGGCGCCGCCGACTTCGTGGTGATGGACTTCGACCTCGACGCCCATTTCTTCGAGGCGGCGGCACATTTCCGAGCGGATATCCTGCAGGGAATCGACTGGCGGCACCGGAAAGTATCCGCCCTTGATGGCGGGACGATGGCCGGTGTTGCCGTGCTCGAAAGATTCGCCGCTAGACCACGGCGCTTCCTCGGACTCGATCTTGACGAAGCAGCCGGACATATCGACATTCCAGCGTACCGAGTCGAAAATGAAAAACTCGGGCTCGGGGCCGAAATAAGCGGTGTCGCCGATGCCGGTCGATTTTAGATACGCCTCGCCGCGTTTGGCGATCGAGCGCGGATCGCGATCATAGCCTTTGCCATCGGTCGGCTCGACCACGTCGCACGTGACGAGCAGCGTGGTGTCGGCGAGAAACGGGTCGATGTAGGCAGCGTCGGCATCGGGCATCAGCAGCATGTCGGAGGCATGTATGCCTTTCCAGCCTGCGATCGATGATCCATCGAACGCATGACCGTCTTCGAATTTGCTCTTGTCGAACAGCCGCGCCGGGACCGTAACGTGCTGTTCCTTGCCACGCGTATCGGTGAAACGCAGATCGACGAATTCGACCTTCTTGTCCTTGATCATTTTCAAAACATCGGCTACCGGCATCTCTTACTCCTTCTTGAAGGTCAAATAAGGCGAACTACTTTCAGACGAGGAACTTAAACGCGGAACTGCCACAGCATTAAGCGTTCCATTGCCGGGCAGGGAAAGCGCATTCTGCCACAAGTCCTTAGCATCCGCGATTCGGATTCAGGGCGCGCCAAAAGAGTGCAAGTCACACTCTCGATGCATTAACATGGTGCAAGCAAAACGAAACATCCAGCTCAAAAAACGGGGGCGAGAATATGGGTACCATCAGCAGCATTCTGAAAGCCGCGCAAGACCGCGCGAAAGAAATGAGCTTGCCTTACGAAGGCGCATTACTGCCAAGCGAGGCCTACGAATTGATGCAGCACGCGCCAGGCGCGAAGCTGGTCGACGTCCGCACCCAGGCCGAATGGGATTGGGTCGGCCGCGTTCCGGGCGCTGTCGAAATCGAGTGGATGAGTTACCCGGGTATGGTGCCCAACGAAGTTTTCATGCAGGAATTGGGGCAGCAGGTCGATAAGGAATCGCTGGTCATGTTCATGTGCCGCAGCGGTGCACGTTCGCACCATGCGGCGATGGCGGCGACCGAAGCCGGTTTCCCGGATTGCTATAATGTGCTGGAAGGATTTGAAGGCGACAAGGATGCCGATCGGCATCGCAGCAGCAAGGGCGGCTGGAAAACAGCGGGCCTGCCCTGGGTTCAAAAGTGAGGGCTGTCGACTGATCTCGCCGCCTCGGAAAGCGGGGCCGAAGCCGACGGAACCGGGTCGACCGACGGAACCGGGTCGAGACACAGCCAGGCGATCAAGGCGGCCAGGCTGGTCACAGCAGCAGCGGCAATAAAAACGAACAGCGGCGGGAGTCTGTCGACGAGCAGGCCGCCGGCGGCAATGCCGGCGCTGACGCCGGTCAGCAGGAACGTTCCCATCCAGGTAAAGCTTTCGGTCAGCATCGCAGGCTCCGCCAGCCGCGAGATCAGCGTCGATTCGGCGGCGAGCGCGACCGACATCGGCGCGCAGGTAAAGATGGCGATCGCCGCGAACCAGTAAAGATTGGTGATCGGCGCGACCGCGGCGATGCCCAAAGCCATCAGGACCAATGCCGCAAGAAATTGCCCGGTGACAGCGGGCTGCCAGTCACGGCTGCCGTACACCAGCGCGCCCACCGTGCTGCCGATGCTGGCAAGGCCCAGGATCAAGCCGGCAGCCGATGGCCGATTCTGGTTCGCGGCCAGCGCCGTCACCCCGACTTCGAAGAGGCCGAATGCGCCCGCATAAAGCAGTGTCGCGGCGAACAACGTCAGCAGCTGCCGATTGCGCAGCGGCCCGAGCAGGCTTCGATTCGATTCAACGTCATGCAGCGTCCAGCGCCGCACGGCTGCGGTGCGCAGAAAAATGATGCTGCCGGCTGCGCCGCAGGTGGCGCTCAGATACAACGCCCCTTGTGGATAGGCCAGCGCGATAAAACCCGCAACCAGAATCGGGCCTGCAATAAAAATCATCTCGACCAGCGCCGAATCGAGCGCGTAGGCCGCTTGCAGCAACTGATCATCAGCCAGGATCTGCGGGAACAGCGCCCGCATGCAAACCGTAACCGGCGGCAGCGCAGCGCCGGCAAGGGCGGCCGAGGCGGCCAGCAAGGCCAACCCGGCCGGATGCGTGTTGTTGCTGACCAGCGCAATCAGCCACAACAATGCCGCCGGGTAGACCAGCGCGGTCGCAATCAGGATTCCGTGCGGCCCCCTGCGATCGACCAGCCTGCCGACGAGCGGCGAAGCGCAAGCCAGGCCCAGCACATAAGCCGCGCTGATCGCACCGGCGATTGCGAACGATCCGGATCTTGCCTGCACGAACAGCAGAATTGCCAGGGCCGTGACGCTGATCGGAATGCGGCCGACCAGCGAAGCGAGCACGGCGGATGCCAGATCAGGCGTGCCGAAGAGCAGGCGATAGCGAGCAGTCGGCCCCGCCGCCAATCGAGAAAGGCTTTTCGCGAAGCGGTCATTGCTAGCGGCTTTCGCTTCCGGCTTCAGCTGCCTGTCCACTCGACGATGCCGCCGTAAGCCGTTATCAGAACGACGATGCCGAACACGATGCGATACCAGGCGAACACGGTGAAATCATGCCGGCTGATATAGCGCAGCAACGCGCGC
>JACMKV010000388.1 GCA_014379915.1 Burkholderiales bacterium | reverse complement strand
TCGGTGTGGTCGTGCGCGAATCCGAAGGCGACAAATACAACAAGCAGGTCGATACATCGTTCCGCTGGGGCATGAGCTGGTTCATCTTCTCGGAGGTGATGTTCTTTGCCGCTTTCTTTGGCGCGCTGTTTTATATGCGCGTGCTATCGGTGCCCTGGCTCGGCGATATGGAACACAAGATTCTATGGCCCAATTTCACTGCCGAGTGGCCGGTGGTCGGGCCCGGTCTCGAAACGCGATTTACGCCGATGACGGCATGGGGCATTCCGGCGCTGAACACGCTGATCCTGCTGAGCTCGGGCGCGACCGTCACGTGGGCACATTGGGGATTACGCAAGAACAATCGCAGCCAGTTGATAATCGGCCTGTTTCTGACCGTCGCGCTGGGCGCCACCTTTCTGGGACTTCAGATTTACGAATACGCGCACGCCTACTCGGAACTGAACCTGAAATTGACGTCTGGCGCCTACGGTTCGACTTTCTACATGCTGACCGGCTTCCATGGCTTCCACGTGACCATCGGCACGATCATGCTGATCGTGATTTTGTTCCGTAGCATGGCCGGGCATTTCAGCGCGCACCACCATTTCGCTTTCGAGGCAGTGTCCTGGTACTGGCACTTCGTCGACGTTGTCTGGCTATTCTTGTTTGTTGTCGTGTACTGGCTCTGACAGGCTGTTGCAAAACTACTGCGCTTGCCAATACTTCGTTACTCAGGGCCTCAAATGCTCATGTATTCCCATGCCGCCGCACCACGGTACTCGAAGGGCTGGTGCGGGAGCGGCGGCAAGCGGCTGTTCCCGCTCCAAGCGCTTCGCGCCTCCGTGTCACAGCCGCATTCCGCTTTCTCGGCCCTTCGCTCCTCGTCTTGGCTGCGCTCGCTACGTTTTTCAACAGCCTGTTAACGCTAAACGAAACAAAGCCGCTTGCTGGGAAAGCGGCTTTGTAATTCGGGTTCGCATCTAGATGGGTTGGAAAGCTTCCCCGCGCTTACGCGGCGAACGAGTATCTCCGCGTTTTTGCTGGTATCACCATCCTGATATCACCGTCCTGCACGGCAGAGCCTGTTAAGGCGGCTACTTGGTCAGGATGCCGAACTGAAATCCCAGCAACAACAATACAAACAATGTGATGGATAAGGCAACGCGCACCGTTAGCGCTTTGACGGTCCGGTCTGATTGTCCTTGATCTTTTATCAAGTAATAGAGCGCGGAACCGAGGCTGTAGAGAATGGCGACAATGAACAGGATGATGACGATTTTCATGATTTTTTCGATCAAGCCTGCTGCCAGTCTAGCCTAGCCGTCGGTGCCTGTCAGCCGCTATCGTTTCAGACCGAAGTTATGGTCATCGATCCTCGCGGCAATCGGAATCGCCGCGATGTTGAGCCTCGCCAACTGGCAACTAAGCCGTGCCGCGGAGAAAGCGGGCAGACAGGAAAGTCTGGAAAAGCTTGCTACCGAGCCGGCCGTTCGGGTTCCGGGGACTGTTATCGATCCGGCCGATTTCGAGTTTCGTAAAGTTGAAGTCTCCGGGAAGTTCGAACCCAGGCACACGATCTATCTCGACAACAAGACGCTCGCCGGCAAGGTCGGTTTTGAGATCGTCACGCCGCTTCGAATCGACGGAACCGAGCGATACGTGCTGATAAACCGCGGCTGGGTCGCGGCAAACCCGAAGCGCGACAACTTGCCGGCCGTTGCAGCGCCGAGCGGTACAGTTTTAATCACGGGCACCGCTGTCGTGCCCAGCAAAAAAATTCTCGAGCTGTCCGAGCAAACCGGCGTAGGCGCAATCCGTCAAAACCTCGTGCTGGAGCGATACCGCGAAACCAGCGGATTGGACGTGCAACCGATCGTGATCCAGCAAACCAGCGCGGCTGATGATGGTCTGCAGCGCCGCTGGGCGCGGCCTGACGCTGGCATCGCAAAACATCAGGGGTACGCTTTTCAATGGTTTGCGCTGGCGCTGACAATAGCGGTCCTCTATCTTGTGTTGAACGTAAAAAAGTGCTCAATCGAGGCCGAATAAAGCTGTTATTGATTGCCTTGATTTGCGCGGCGCCGACCGTGGCCGCCTATCTGGCCTATCATTTCTGGCAGCCGCAATCGCGCGTCAACTATGGCGAGTTGATCGAGCCGCGGCCCTTGCCGGAAGGATTTCTGGGCGATAGGCAAACACAAGGCACCAAGCTCAAGGGCAAATGGGTGATGCTGACCGTCGATTCGGGCGGCTGCGACGCCTATTGCCGTGAAAAGCTTTATGCGCTGCGCCAGGTCAGGTTAACCCAGGGGCGTGAGATGGACCGCATCGCGCGCGTCTGGCTGATCGACGACAAGCAGCAGCCGGAGGCGGCGCTGCTCGCAGATTACGACGGCACCGCACTGCTGCACCCGGAGAACACCGCGTTGCAGCAGGCCTTTCCGGCGGAAGGATCGCGTCGCGATCACATTTATCTGATCGACCCTTTAGGCAACTTGATGATGCGCTATCCGAAGAACGCCGATCCGAGCAAGATCGTGAAGGACCTGGCGCGTTTGCTCAAGGTATCGCGTATCGGCTGAGCGCGAAGCCGAGCGCGGATCGCCATTTGGTCGCGCTGATCCGCAGACTTGATCCCAAGGGCCGGCAACCAGGCGAACCCGACTCCGACATGCTGAAAAAACTCGTAACCGCCGCGACTTTCCTGACCTTGCTCGTTATTGTCTTCGGCGCATTCGTTCGCCTATCCGATGCCGGGCTCGGTTGCCCGGATTGGCCGGGATGCTATGGCAATCTCGTCGTTTCGGCCGACGCGGCAAACCATGAGCGCGCTCATGAGCTGAACGAGCGCAAGGCGTGGATAGAAATGACGCATCGCTACCTGGCCGGGACCTTGGGGCTATTGATTCTGGCGATCGCCGGGTTATCGTGGATGCAACGCGATCGCGATCATTTTGGCTCGCCGGCATTGGCCACGTGCCTGGTCGCACTCGTCGCATTCCAGGCGCTGCTTGGCATGTGGACAGTGACCTTGCTCCTGAAACCAGCAATCGTGACCTTGCATCTGCTCGGGGGCATGGCAACGCTTGCCTTGCTGGTTTGGCTGATGATGCGGATTTCTGCCCGCGCGCGAGCCGCGCAGCGTGGTCATGCCCGGAATATCAGCGCGGTGGCTTCTGCGCTGGGGATCGTAATTCTGTTTGTTCAGATAGGCCTCGGCGGCTGGGTCAGCAGCAATTACGCAGGGCTTGCCTGCACCGACTTCCCGCTCTGCGATGCACAGTGGGCGCCGGAGATGGCGTTTGCTTCGGGCTTTCACGTCGTCCGCGAACTCGGTGTCGACGCGGCGGGTGAGCCGCTGTCGCCGGAAGCCTTGAACGCAATGCATTGGCTGCACCGGCTGGGTGCGCTCGTCACCGTCATCTATCTCGGCGCGCTGTCGATCTGGTTGGCGCGAAACAGTACACTGCGAGTGTATGCGAGCTTGCTGGCAGGCCTGCTCGTCGTTCAGATCGGCCTCGGCGTGGCGAATGTACTGCTCGGTTTGCCATTGGCGCTCGCCGTTGCCCACAATGCGGGAGCCGCCTTGCTGCTCATGACGATGGTGATGCTAACCTTTCGCGTTCGGAGCAAAGGAGAAAACGTATGGCCGTAAGCATGTCACGGCAACGGACCGGTCTGCGCGTGGGCCAGTTTTACCGCCTGTGCAAGCCACGCGTCGTCTCGCTGATCGTGTTTACCGCCGTAATCGGCATGTGCCTGGCGACGCCCGGCGCGGTCCCGCTCGACGCGCTGGTTTTCGGCACGATCGGAATTGCGCTGGTCGCAGGCGCGGCTGCTGCTATCAATTGTCTCGTCGAGCAGAAGATCGATGCGATTATGGCCAGGACGCGGGCGCGTCCCTTGCCCCGCGGCCAGGTCACATCGCGGCAGACACTGGTTTTTGCCGGAATCATAGGCGGCATTGGCATGCTGACCCTGTACCGCCTGGTGAATCCCTTGACCATGTGGCTGACGCTGGCGACTTTCGTCGGCTACGCGGTCATCTACACTATCCTGCTGAAGCCGGCGACGCCGCAAAATATCGTGATCGGCGGCGCTTCCGGGGCGATGCCGCCGGTTCTTGGCTGGGCAGCCGTCACCGGCGGCGTGTCGCACGATGCGCTGCTGCTTTTCCTGATTATTTTCGCGTGGACGCCGCCGCATTTCTGGGCGCTTGCCCTGTATCGACGGCACGAATATGCGAAGGCAAACGTGCCGATGCTCCCGGTTACCCATGGCGACAAATTCACGCGTCTGCACGTTTTGCTGTATGCGGTGATCCTCGCGGCAGTCAGCTTGCTGCCATTCGCGACACGCATGAGCGGGTGGCTTTATCTGGTTTCGGCAGTCGCCCTCAATGCCGTATTTTTATACTATGCGGCCAGGATTTACGTTGACTACAGCGATCAGCTCGCGCGCCGCACCTTCCGCTATTCGATTTTCTACCTGACTGCGCTGTTCAGCGCACTGCTAGTCGATCACTATTTGCCGATCTAGATCGATGATGACGGCGGACCCATCGCTGCAATGCCCCTGGCGGTTCGGCTGGCGGCGCCTGGCGCTCGCACTGCTGCTGGGTTCTTTGGCAGCGTGCAATAGCGCCCCGCAATTCAAGTC
>JACMKV010000387.1 GCA_014379915.1 Burkholderiales bacterium | reverse complement strand
CGTCGGTGTCAAAGAGTCGATCGCCGCAGGAGGTACGGGATGTTCAGGCATGTCCTGTAATGGATTCGTTGGCTACAGCGCTGTTCCCTACTTGTACGGCGACCGCTGACAGTCCAGGTGCCGCCGGTAGGTCGGGACAAGCGCTGCTGTGCTCGCCATAGCAACTAAAATCGATCCAACGACGAAGTCGAAGTAACAATATGCAAGTCCTTGGTTGTCGCATCATTAATTTGATCAAAAAGTTGCTGCGGTCGGCAGGTGTCAATCGGCCACGACAATGCGCGCTTTCTTGAGCCATCGTGCCGTCAACCAGGCGAGCACGGCGACGATGAGGATGCTGTACAACAGAGTCGTGGCCCGGGGATAGGCAGCGGCGACATCAGGCGACTGCAGTCGAATCAGGCCAAGCGCGCACAGGCCTGTAATCCAGCCGACAGGCGTGCCGTATTCCTTGACCAGCACGCGCCGCCAATTGAACTCCATGGACCCGAGCGTTTTGCCGAAGTCTCGCCAGCGCACACTCCAGCGCGGCACATTTCGCCGGTAGGCATCGAATGACGTGCCGAATTTGGCGCGTAGAAAGTTTTCCTCGGCGGCGACGATGGCGACGTAGACGAACACGAACAGCGGCACGGCGATCGCGAGACAAACCCAGGAATTGGACGCCAGCGCGACACCGGCCAGGATCAGCAGGTTGCCGATGTACATCGGGTTGCGCGTGTGCGCATAAAGACCCTCGGTAACCAGATCCTCGGCATAGACGCGGCGATTGCGACCGCCGCGGATGATGTAGCGCAGGCCGATCGTCATGCTGCGTACCAGTTGCCCGAGAAACGCGATGGCAGCGCCCGGAGCAAGCGCATCTATCGGATCGGCGAACACGCGCGGACCGGGCAGAAAAACCAGGGCGCAGGCGAATGGGAACAGCGTATTGCGCCAACGGAAAAGGGCGTTGCCGACATCGACCAGCGTCACTTGACCGCGACCATACCGCAGAAGTTGTACCACTTAAAAAACACTTCGACATAACGGAAGCCGGTGCGCAGCAGCAATTCGCGGTTTTCGAGCAGCTTGTACGGAATCAGCACGTTCTCGAGCGCTTCGCGCTTCTGCGTGATTTCGAGTTCGCTATAGCCATTGCGCCGCTTGAGATCGTAGTAGTAGCGGATGAACAGCCGGTTGAACAACGAATCCTCGCCGAGAACTTTTTCGATCAGCAGCAGGCAGCCATCGGGATTGAGGCCGCGATAGACATCGGCGATCAGCTTGTCGCGATTCAGCGGGCGAATGAACTGCAGTGTCAGTACCATCAGCGCCACCGATGCATTGTCGATGGCAATGCCTTGATTAAGATCGAGCGAGCGTAGCTCGTATGGTCGGGTCAGTCCCCGGCTGCGAAACTTGGCGCGGCACTTGGCGAGCATGTCGTCCGAATTGTCGATGCCGATGAATTTGATATCGGCCTTCAGCTGCGCGTCCAGCCGCAAAAGTGTGGTGCCCGTCGAACAACCGAGATCGAAGACATTGGTGCCGGGTACGGCGAAGTCTTTCGCCATCTCGGTCATCATGCGCTGCATCTCGTCGTAGAACGGCACCGATCGGCCGAGCATGTCGTCGAATACGGCGGCCACTTCCTTGCCGAAGCGAAAATCCTCGATTTTCGTTTGCGCGCTGCTGAAAACCTTGTCCTGTGGGGTTTTGTTCATTGCCATGCACATTGCTTTGGATTTTCTCCCCTGCTTCAGGGAAGGGCCACTGGCGCAGCAGAGCGGACGGTTCGCGCTCATACATGATTACCGGCGATCGCCGGAGCGGGAAGCTCCTCTTGGCAAAAGCCAAACAGGGAAGCTGGAAAGGCGCTGCACGCCGACGCATCTGTCCGGCCCTGGCGTTAATGACGCCTTAGCCGGATGAGAGCCGATGCTAAAAGGTGCGGCGTGAGATTTTGCTTAGGAGTTTGTGAAGAAACCGTGGGATGAATCAGGACTGGCGGTTTCTCGCGGGAAAATGCAGTGCGAATGTGCTCCCCGACGAAGGTGAGCTGTGCGCGCTGACCTCCCAGCCGAAGCGCTCGGCGATGCGTTTGACGATGGCGAGGCCAAGGCCGCTGCCGGCCTGATGATCGGCCTGGCCGCGATAATGGCGTTTGAAAATATGCGGCAATTCGGCTGCCGCGATGCCTCTGCCGGTATCGCCGACGCTTAGAGTGCCATCGTCATAGCTGAATTTGATCGACCCGCTGTCCGTGTAATTCGCGGCGTTCTTGATCAGATTGGTCAGCGCAAGGTGCAGCGCCGGCCGATACACGCGCAGCACGCTGTTGTCGGGAATGATGCGTTCGATCCGGATGTTCTTGGCGTCCAACTGATCGCGGAACGGCGCCAGCGCTTCATCGATGGCCTCGCGCACATCGACTGCTTCATCGTCACCGGCTTGCGTCTCGCGGGCCAGCAGCAACAGCGCCCGCATGGTCTGCTCGATGCGGGCTGCGGCGCCGGCAATTGCGTGCACGCGCCGCTGCGCCTTTGCCG
>JACMKV010000046.1 GCA_014379915.1 Burkholderiales bacterium | reverse complement strand
GACCGGAGCAAGCCACGGGCCGAACGGAACGGTCAGAACTTCGCGCGTGAAGCCGACCAATCCCTTGCATTTGAGGTTGAAGTAGATGATCAGCGCGAAAACCGAAAGCGACATGGCGAAGGTCGCGTTCTGATCGGTGGTCGGGACCGCCTTTAAGTAATGTACGCCGAACAATTCAAGGAAACGCGGGATGAAATCGACCGGTATCAGATCGACCGCATTCATCACGAACACCCAGATGAAAATCGTGATGGCCAGTGGTGTGATCAGCGCATTCTTGCCGTGAAAGGAATCGCGCACCTGCTGATCGACCATGCCGACCGTCATTTCGATGAAATTCTGCCAGCCTGGCGGAACACCGCTGGTTGCGCGTTTCGCAACATACGCCATCAGGCCAAAAACGACGATTCCGAGCAGACCGGAGACAATCAGCGTGTCGAGGTGGAATGTCCAGAAACCTTCGCCGACCTTGAGGTTGAGCAGGTGATGGGCGATGTAATCGTTGGAAGTGAGCTCGGTTGGTTCGCTCATGACGCCTCGTGAGGAAACAGTAGCGCGGCCCAGTATGCAACGAGCGTCGCGATATAAGTCGACAATAATGCAATCACAAAAACATCCCTAAACCACGCGAAGGTCGCGACGAACATCGCCAAGGTCAGCAACAGCTTGCGGAATTCCCCGGAATATTGCGCGCGCAAAACACGATTCGGATTACCCGGGCTGTTCGACCGCATGATGGTTACTGCGTAAACCATGCCCGGGATAAAGCCGATGGCGCCACCAATAATTGCCGAAAAAGCTGCGGGGGCATCGCGGCCGACCAACCATATTAACGCTAGAGAAACCGTGAGTGCAATCTGTAACACAATAATCCTACAGATTGTTTTCATTTCGGGGCGTTGTTTTTAATAGGGAACACGCCGCTCAAGAGGAATTGATTCTAGTATCCCAACGCCATATATGTCAACGCTTCGGCTCGTCGCAAACGCCGCAGGTGATTGCGCAGCCGCGCTAAAGCCTGGCAAGTATCGTGTCGAGCTGTTCGAGATCGCTGTAACCGATCGTAATCGTCCCGCCCTTTTTCTTAGGCTTGATTTCAACGTTAGCCCCGAGGCGCTGTGAAACCTCTTCCTGCAAACGCAGGATGTCACGATCGCGGATAATTGCCGCGCGGTTTATTGGTTTGACTGGCGATGCAGCCACATGGGCCAAACGCTCGGCTTCCCGGACAGAAAGGCCTCGTCCGACGATTTGCCGAGCGAGTTCGGTCTGTTTGCTGGCATCGAATTGCAATAGGGCTCGCGCATGGCCCATATCCAACTTGCCCTCGGCTAGCAACTTTTGCACGGCCGGAGCTAGTGCCAGGAGCCGCAACATGTTGCTCACCGCGCTTCTCGACCGCCCCACCGCCTCGGAGGCTTCCTGATGCGTCATGCCGAATTCGTCGATCAAACGTTGTATGCCGGCGGCCTCTTCGAGCGGATTCAGATCCTGGCGCTGAATGTTTTCGATCAAAGCCATCGCGAGTGCGGCATTGTCGGCGACTACTCGCGTTACGGTCGGCACCTCGGTCAAGCCCGCAAGCCTGGCTGCTCGCCAGCGTCGCTCGCCCGCGATGATTTCGTATCGTGAGCCCTCGATCGGCCGCACCAGGATTGGCTGAATAACGCCCTGCGCTTTTATTGAATCGGCGAGATCTGCCAGACTCTCCTCATCAGTCCGCGTCCGCGGCTGATACTTGCCCGGCTGCAACAGGTTCACGTTCAGCGACTGTAAGCGATCGCTTTCGCTGCGCTGTTCGTCATTCGCGAGCAGCGCATCGAGCCCTCGGCCCAGACCCCGCACCTTAGTCATTGCACGCGCGCATCCTCGGCTTCTATCCATTCAGGCTTCGCAGACTTGTCCACGATCTCGTTGGCCAGGGCCAGATAGGCTAACGCCCCTTTGGATTGCTTGTCGAAACCGAGAGCAGGAATGCCGTAGCTCGGCGCTTCCGCGAGCCGGATATTGCGAGGGATTATGGTGCGGTAAACTTTGTCGCCGAAGTGGCGCTGCAGTTGGTCGGAAACCTGCTGCGCCAAGGTATTGCGCGGATCAAACATAGTGCGCAGCAAACCTTCGATCTCGAGCCCCGGGTTCAAGTTTGCGCGGACCTTTTTGATCGTCTGCACGAGATCGCTCAAGCCTTCGAGCGCGTAATACTCGCACTGCATGGGAATCATCACTGTCTGCGCCGCGCACAGGCCGTTGAGTGTCAGCAGGCTCAGCGCCGGCGGGCAATCGATGAGGATAAAGTCGTAATCGTGTTCTAATTCTTTTAGAGAATCGCGAAGGCGCCCCTCTCTTTGCTTTACGTCGACCAACTCAACCTCAGCTCCTGCCAGCTCTCGATTGGCGGGAATCAAGTCATACTTCCCGTTTACCGATGCTACCTTAGCCGTCGCCGCTGTCGCTTCTCCCAGCAGAAGTTGATATACAGTAGAAGTTAGTGCTCGCTTATCAATTCCGCTGCCCATGGTTGCATTACCTTGGGGATCAAGGTCTACGAGCAGAACGCGCTGCCCGATGGCAGCCAGACTGGCGGAGAGATTAACGCTTGTGGTTGTCTTCCCTACGCCTCCTTTCTGATTGGCGATAGCGAAAATCTTAGCCACAATCAGGATGCTCTGAGAGTCATTAAAACCAAGTGGCGTTCCGCGGCCAAGCCCGGTACTTCGAGCCTGATCACCTTCTTATCGACGACGTTTGCCGGCAATTGCGACAGTTCCTCAAATGGATGCAAGCCTTTCATCGCGACAATGACGCCATCATGGGTGCATAGATGGCCGGCGAGGGCAACGTATTCGGACAAATCGGCGAAAGCTCTGGAGATGACAACATCGAAGTTCGTCGCTGGCCTGAATTCTTCAACGCGGTTGGCGACTACGTTCGCATTGCGAAGACCCAATTCTGTAATGGCCTGCTGTAGAAAAGTTGCTTTTTTATGGTTAACCTCAAGCAAACAAACGCTTGCTTCTGGTCTAGCAATAGCGAGCGCTATGCCCGGGAGGCCGGCTCCGCTGCCGATATCAATAATGCGCTTGCCGCTGATATGTGCAAGCACCGACAAACTGTCGAGCAAGTGGCGGCTCACCATCTGGTCGGCTTCGCGTATCGCCGTCAGGTTATACACCTTGTTCCACTTCTGCAATAACTCAAGGTAGTCAAGCAGACGTGACTCAGCGCCGGCTGGCAATTGCAGCGAGAGCGCAGCGAGACCCTGCGCGAGTTGCGCGGCCTGGCTCAAGCTGAAAGCTGATCGCTGAAGCTTCGCTTCAGGTGTACGAGCAAAAGCGACAGCGCGGCCGGGGTGACGCCCGAAATTCGGCCGGCTTGACCCATGGTTTCGGGCTTGTGCCGATTCAGGTTCTGCTGCGCCTCAACCGAAAGCCCGCGGACTTTCGTGTAATCAAGATCGAGCGGCAGCCGCTTATCCTCGTATTGCTTCTGTCGAGCTATTTCGTCCCGCTGTCGATCAATATAGCCCTGATATTTCGCTTGAATTTCTACTTGTTCCGCGACTTCGGTGCTCGCAGTCGGCGTACCTGCGGCTGGTAGGGTCATCAACGATGCGTAACTCACATTGGGACGGCGCAGTAGCTCATCCAAAGTATATTCGCGGTCAATGGATTGGCCGAATACGCGCCGGGCATCCTGGTCTGCTACTAGTTTAGGATTCACCCATGTGCTTTTCAGCCGCTCGGCTTCTCGAGCTATCGTTTCACGCTTCGTCTCGAAATGGCGCCAACGCACATCGTCGACCAAACCTAGTTTCCGGCCAATCTCGGTAAGACGTAGATCGGCGTTGTCTTCGCGCAAGCTCAAGCGGTACTCGGCCCGGCTGGTAAACATGCGATAGGGCTCAGTCACCCCGCGCGTTGTGAGGTCGTCAACTAGAACGCCTAGGTACGCCTGGTCGCGACGAGGGCACCAAGGCTCATGGTTGCGGACGTAAAGCGTGGCGTTGATACCGGCTAGAAGACCTTGGGCTGCCGCTTCCTCGTATCCGGTCGTGCCGTTCACCTGCCCTGCGAAAAACAAACCAGCGATATTTTTACTTTCCAGCGAGCTTTTAAGACTGCGCGGGTCGAAGTAATCGTACTCGATCGCGTAACCGAGCCGAGTTATATGGGCTTGCTCAAGCCCGGGTATGGAATGCACAAGCTCGAGCTGAACGTCGAATGGCAAACTGGTCGAAATCCCGTTTGGGTACATTTCATTTACTGTCAGTCCCTCGGGCTCGAGAAATATCTGATGGCTAGCTTTCTCGGCAAAACGCGTGATTTTGTCTTCTATCGACGGGCAATAGCGCGGCCCTACGCCTGCAATGGCCCCCGTATACAGCGGCGAGCGCGATAGCCCATTTCGGATAATCTCGTGTGTGCGCTCGGTAGTATTCGTGATCCAGCAAGGCAGTTGCTTCGGTCGCTCTGTGGACGGTAAAAATGAAAGAAATGGTGGCGGATCATCGCCAGGCTGCGCGGGTAGGCGCGAGTAATTAACGCTTCGACCGTCGATACGGGGTGGCGTGCCTGTCTTGAGTCTACCGACCGGCAGTTTTAGCTCCGACATTCGCTTCGAGAGGCTGCAAGATGGAGCGTCCCCGGCCCTGCCGCCAGGAATTTTAGCCAAGCCGATATGCATCAAGCCGGATAAGAAAGTCCCTGCAGTTAGTACTACGGCGCGCGCTCCAAAACACTGGCCAAGCTCAGTTACTACCCCGGTAACGCCGGAAGCATCGAAAGCGATATCGGCGACCGGTTGTTGGAAAATCTTAAGATGTGGTTGGTTTTCAACATTTTTCCTCACAGCCTGCTTGTACAAGTCGCGGTCAGCTTGCACGCGGGTGGCGCGGACCGCTGGCCCCTTGCTTGAATTTAACGTTCGAGCCTGGATCGAAGAGGCGTCGGCGGCCGTTGCCATCAAGCCGCCCAGCGCGTCGACTTCCTTGACGAGATGTCCCTTGCCAATCCCACCAATCGAAGGGTTACAGGACATTTGCCCTATAGTTTCAATGTTGTGGGTTAGTAGCAGCGTTTCGGCTCCCATACGGGCCGCAGCTAGTGCAGCCTCAGTACCGGCATGGCCGCCGCCCACCACAATAAGGTCGAAATTTATGGGCATAACGAATTCTAGCTCAGTTTAGCAAAGGATGTTTCACGTGAAACATTCGTAGTGCATGTCTTGCCCTGGCGGGCCTGCCAAAATACGGAAAGCGCCTCTGCAGCGGCTTAACGTGCGACAAAATTACGCGCGGCATTAAATTTCATAGAACCCTTGGTGATGCATAGAATCGCTGTGGCTACTTGCGATTACCCTTACCTTTTGGTCGTGCAAAAAGAAAGTTGATGCTAGTCGCCCCGATTAAATTCATTTCCCGCCCTCGTAATGCGGCAAGGGCAGCGCGGCCATCGAACCGTGTAGTCGTTACCTTACTTTCCGATGCAAAACCTGGAGAAAATTTCTCCCAATAAGTCATCGGCTGCGAATTTGCCAGTAATCGAAGCCAAATGATCTTGCGCCAGACGAAGCTCCTCGGCCACCAATTCGACGCTTCCCCAAACATCAACCGCGCGACGCATACATAGCCGGGCTTCGGTCAATGCTCGTAGCTGCCTCTCGCGTGCGATGAACACGCCTTCGCTCCCGGGGTTCCAGTTAATCGCCGACAAAACTGCCCGATGCAGCAAATCGATGCCCTCACCGGTTTTCGCCGAAAGATAAATATGCATTTCGTCGCCAATCGTCACCAGAGCCGGCGGCGTCGAATGCAAGTCGATCTTATTGATCACAAAAATGTGTTTCTGCCCACGAAGCTTGGCCGCAGAAGCACGCAGCAACAGAAGGTCGTCGACATCTTCACCAATCAACAAAACGATATCTGCCTGCCGCGCCGCAACCCAAGCGCGCGAGACGCCTAAAACCTCGATTGGATCGAAGGTTTCGCGAAGGCCGGCAGTATCGACGAGTTGCACGGGAATGCCGGCGATCTCGATACTTTGCTGCACTAGATCACGAGTCGTGCCCGGGATATCTGTGACAATGGCGACATCGCGCCCGGCAAGCTTGTTTAGCAGACTGGATTTGCCGACGTTCGGCTTGCCAACCAACGCGATATTGATTCCGTCTCGCAAAATGCTGCCCTGCTGCGAGGCTAGAAATACTCGCTCCAACTGCGCGTTGAGCCCTTCGAGTTGCGCGTGCCCATTGATCTGTTCGAGAAAGTCTACGCCTTCTTCAGGAAAATCCAGAGTGGCCTCCAGTAGCATGCGCAATTCGACAAGTTTTCTGCGCAGCGCCTCGACCGCCTCGGAGAAATCCCCCTGCAGTGAGCGCATGGCACTCCGCGCCGCAGACGAACTGCCCGCATAAATGACATCAGCGACCGCCTCTGCCTGAGCAAGATCCAGTTTGCTATTCAGGAAAGCGCGCAGCGTAAACTCCCCGGGCTCAGCCAACCGCGCGCCACAGTCGAGACAACGCTGCAACACAAGCCGAAGTAGTGCCGGCCCGCCGTGGCCCTGCAGTTCCAGTACTTCTTCGCCGGTATAGGAATTTGGCCGCGGATAATAAAGGGCAATTCCCAAGTCCAGAGCGTCGCCCTGGGCATCTAAAAATTTTCCCAAACTCGCCCTGCGAGGCGCTATCTGCCTGCCGAGAACTGCGAGGATCAGGCTTTCAATATTTTTGCCTGATACCCTGACGATGCCTATGCCGGCATATCCCGGTGCGGTAGCGACAGCCGCTATCGTGTCATCGTTTGACACGAGCAGTTTTTGCGGATTTCAACTGCTCAACTCCGCGCGTTATATACCATTGCTGTGCAATCGACAGGATGTTGTTCACAAGCCAGTACAGCACGAGACCGGCCGGAAAGAAGAAGAAGAAGACGCTAAACGCGATCGGCATGATTTTCATTACTTTGGCCTGGATCGGGTCTGGCGGGGTGGGATTGAGCCGGCTCTGAATAATCATCGTGAGCCCCATCAGTATCGGCAGCACGAAGTAAGGATCAGTTGCCGACAAATCCTGTATCCACAGCGCGAATGGCGCGTGGCGTAGCTGCACGCTCGCCAGCAAAACCCAATAAAGAGCAATGAAAACAGGTATTTGCACAAGCACGGGCAGGCACCCGCCCAATGGATTGATTTTTTCGGTCTTGTACATCTCCATCATTGCTTGATGCAGCCGCTGGCGATCGTCGCCGTATTGTTCCTTGAGCTTTTGCAAGCGCGGTGTCACAACGCGCATTCTGGCCATCGAACGGTAACTCGCCGCCGACAGTGGGTAGAACATCAACTTGATGAGTATCGTCAGAATAATAATGGCCACGCCCCAGTTGCCCACAACTTTCTGGATTTGGGCAAGAACCCAAAAGAGCGGGGACGCGATCACGGTCAACCAGCCATAATCAATGGTGAGATCGAGCCCTGGGGCAAGCGCTGCAAGGCGAGCGGGCTCTTGCGGCCCGACGTACAACGGTGTCGAAATAGCTGCCCGGCCCTGCGGTTCGATTTGGCCTACGGGAAGAATTAGGCCCGCAGCAAACAGATTGTCGTCCAGGCGCTTGGTATAAAACTCTCGCTGTACGCCATTTGCCGGTAACCAGGCGGCGACGAAGTAATGCTGAATCATGGCAATCCAGCCGTTATCGCTGTTGTTCTCATGCTTGCCGGCCTCACCGAAATCCCCGAACGGGACTTTGTGAAACTTTTCCTTATCAGTATAAACAGCGGCTCCCGTGTAAGTTGGTACTAACACTGAATCGCCTGCTGCCGCAGTATCGTCGCGAACCAACTGGTAGTAAGCAAACGGCTTGATAGCCGCATTAGTCCTGTTGGCGATCTCGTAACGGACATCTATCACATAGCTGCTGCGATGGAATGTGAAGATTTTCGTCACGTCGATATCGCCCGTATTCGGGGCTGCAAGCCGTATCTCGATCGAATCCTTGCCCTCTACCAGCTGATTGGGGCCATCCAAAACACCGTATTCGGATTGGTGGTTGGGCAAACCTTCGCCAATGAGGCCGCTTTGCGCGAGATAGACGTGATCGGGTCGACTTTGCAGCAGTACAAAATTTCGCTTTTGGTCGTCAGTCGCTCTATGACGCAACAACTCAAGGCGACGCAGCGTCCCTCCTAAAGTATCGATTTCGGCAACCAGGAAGTCAGTCTTGGCAGTGATTATTTTGCCGGTTTGTCTAATTGCCGCAGGCGCCTCGTTCTGCTTTTGCGCGGTTGGCTGGCTGCTGCGCAGTGTATCGCCAGGAACTGGAGTGGTTGCTGTAACTTCGTTTGGCTGGACAGCCTTGTCCAGGGCTTGTTCCTGCTTCTGCCACGCCTCAAACAAGAGAAATAGCGATAACGAGAATACGACCAACAGTACGAGTCTTTGGGCTTCCATCAATTTAGGGTAGGGGATCATAGCCGCCCGAGCACCACGGGTGGCAACGCAAGATGCGGGCAATGCTCAGACGGGTAGCGCGAGCGAAGCCGTACTTTTCAAAAGCTTCGCTCGCGTATTGAGAACACGAAGGAGTAAATCGGCAGTGAGGCCCTAGTAACGGGCTGACGCCGTATCGATAAAGCCGGATAAAGGCGATCATGATTCGCGACATCGCTCGACCGCTCTGAAAAGACCAGCCAGTTCCTCACGAGCACCGCGAGCAGCGGTTTTCGGATATGCGGAGCGCAGCCTCACTACAATGTCGAAACCGCATAATCGCGACGATGCCGGATGGTAGACAGCTCGGATCTGACGCTTGAAGTAGTTTCGGTCAACTGCGTGTGGGACAATTCTTTTAGCGACGGCCAAGCCCAATCTAGGCTCGCAACCGTCGTTTTTAAGTGCAGATACGACGAAAATCTCACCTCGCATCTGGCAACTCGATTTCAGAATCTGGACATATTGCCCGGCGCTGATTCTATGCGCTTTGACGGACGAACTCGGTCGGTTATTAGCGTAGAGTCTTGGATTGCCAGCCTGCGTTAGCCCGCTAGACGCTCAGCCTGACTCTGCCTTTGGCCCGCCTGGCTCGAATCACCGCTCGCCCGCCGCGGGTTTTCATGCGCACGAGAAAGCCGTGCGTGCGTTTCCGGCGGACGACCGACGGTTGATAGGTTCTTTTCATCGCTTGCTCCGCCGTTGTGTGAAAAACGGGCTATTACATTCCTACGCCCTCGCGGTGTCAATACCACCTTTTAGGTTAGGTGGCCAAGCTCTGCGCTTAAGGCTAAAATAACCTGCCTTCGATCCTCCCCGCCATTCTTCATTGTCCG
>JACMKV010000386.1 GCA_014379915.1 Burkholderiales bacterium | reverse complement strand
GGCGCTTGGCCTGATCGCTGCGGCTTACTTCATCATCTCCGGATTGACCCGCGTTGTTTTGGCGCTCATCGCCATCCATCAGGGGCAGATCAGCCCGCAGTCGCTGTTCGCCGTGCTGCCGATCGGCGCGCTCTACGATCTGGTTACCTGCGTTTATCTGTTCGCGCCGTTTGCGCTTTAGCTGTTGCTGCTGCCGCAGAAGCTTTACGCCTCGCGCGGCCATCGCCGCTTCATGCTTGTGGCTTATTACGCGGCGTTGTTCGGCCTGCTGTTTTCGCCGCGACCGAGTTTTTCTTTTTCGACGAATTCAATGCGCGCTTACTTTGTCGCTGTCGAGTACCTGATTTATCCGTACGAAGTCTTCGTCAACGTCTGGCAGTCGTACCGATTTCCGCAAGACCAGCGTCACCTACGCCTACGACAAGAAATCCAACACGCAATCGGAAAATCGATGCCGACGAGGAATTGATCAAGGATGCGGCCAGCGTGTTTCAAACCGCTTATCAGCTCTACGCAAGCCGCCGCTACCGTTTGCATTCCGAAACGTCGCGCACGGCAACGGGAGCGCCGCCGCTGGAACAACCCCAGACACCGCCTCTGACCCAGGCATCGCCTGACCGCCATGGTGGATAGCGCCGACAGCCTGGCGCCCGCCCGGACCCGGCATGCGCGGCTCACCCCCTGCCGCGCGCGCTTTATTCTTTTCATTTGGCGATGGCTCTGACGCTTGGCCTGCTGCTGCTTACCGTCTTCGAATTCACCGATCTCGACCAGCGTCTCTCCACGCTTTTCTACGAGCCTGCGCAGGAAGCCTTTCCGCTGCGCCACAACTGGTTTATCGAAGTGGTTCTACACCATTGGGCAAAATACCTGCTGGTCGTTTTCGGGCTCGCAATGCTTGGCGGCTTCGCGCTGTCGTTCCGGCTCGCGCCGCTGTGTCCGCTGCATGCGCCGATGCTTTAGATGCTGCTGGCGATGGTTAAGCACGTCCGCAGTGAGTGGTCTGAAGGCAATCAGCAACAAGCATTGCCCATATGACCTGGAACGCTACGGAGGCTTCGCGCCGTATGTCGGCCTGCTAGAAACACCGGCGCCAGGCATACAAGCGGGGCGCTGTTTTCCCGGCGGCCACGCATCGGGCGGATTCAGCTTGATGGCGGCGTTCTTTATCTGGCGCCGGCGGCGTCCGCAGCGCGCTTATCTCGTTCTCGCCGCAACGTTCGCTTGCGGCTTCGTGCTCGGCTTCGGCCGCATCCTGCAAGGAGCGCATTTTTTATCGCACAACCTGTGCACGGCGTGGGTTTGCTGGCTGGTGGCAATCGGACTTTATCCCGTCGTCGCCAGGTTTGCCGAACACCACGGGCCAGTTGGGAGTCGCAATGAGTAAATCGGTGACCGGCATCAGACGTTTGCGGAACGCGCTGCATTACTCGCTTGAAGGTTTGCGCGGCGCGTTCGTGCACGAAGCCGCGTTTCGCCAGGAACTGGTTCTCGCCTGCATCATGATTCCGGGAAGTTTTCTGCTCGGCCTCGGCAGGTTTGAAACGGCTTTGCTGATCGCCAGCGTCATGCTGGTGCTGATTGTCGAATTGCTGAATTCCGCGCTGGAAGCGGCAGTCGACCGAATCTCTCTTGAACACCACGCATTGGCCGGCCGCGCAAAAGACATCGGCAGCGCGGCCGTCTTCTTGAGCTTGATCAATCTCGCCGTGATCTGGCTGCTGATCGTCCTCGACTACGCTGCAATTCCACGCGTGAGGTTTTCCCGTGCTAGCATGCGCGGAAATTACCCCCCGCGCCCACGATGTTGTACCGCCTGCTGCGTCCGCTGCTGTTCCGGCTCGATGCCGAAACCGCTCATCGCGTGACGCTAGCATCACTGAAGCACGCGCAACGGCTGAACCTTTTCGGTCACGCGCAACCGATGTCCAGCCCAATCGAACTGATGGGGTTGCAATTTCCGAATCGCGTCGGTCTCGCGGCCGGGCTAGACAAAAATGGCGAATACATCGATGCGCTCGCCGCGCTCGGTTTCGGCTTCCTCGAAATCGGCACGGTTACGCCGCGTCCACAGGCGGGAAACCCACGCCCACGCGTGTTCCGTATTGCGGACGCGAACGCGATTATCAACCGCATGGGCTTCAATAACGACGGCGTCGATGCGCTGATCGAAAATGTCCGCCGCGCAAAATACCAGGCCATACTCGGCATCAACATCGGAAAAAATTTCGACACGCCGAACGAGCACGCTGCCGACGATTATGTTTTTTGTTTGCGCAAGGTTTATCAGCACGCGAGCTATGTCGCGATCAACATTTCATCGCCAAACACACGCGGCCTGCGTGAACTTCAGGAACAGGAAGCGATGAATGCGTTGCTTTCTGCACTCACGACTGAGCGCGAAAAGCTTGCCGACGCGCATGGCAAACGTGTGCCGCTCGCCGTCAAGATCGCGCCCGATCTTGAACCTGCCCATATCCGCGATCTCGCAGATATGCTAATCGCGCATCGCATCGATGCTGTCATCGCAACCAATACGACAATCGCGCGCGATCGCGTTTCCGCATTACCTCATGCCAATGAAACTGGCGGCCTGAGCGGCGCGCCTCTGCGCGAACAGGCAACCGCGGTCGTTCAAGAACTTGCCAGGCACGCGCAAGGCGCGTTGCCGGTTATCGGCGTCGGCGGCATCATGAGCGGCGCCGACGCGAGAGAAAAAATCGATGCGGGAGCAAGACTGGTGCAGCTTTATACGGGCCTCATCTACCACGGGCCGGGGCTGGTCGCGGAAGCTATCGGAAGCGTAGCGG
>JACMKV010000385.1 GCA_014379915.1 Burkholderiales bacterium | reverse complement strand
GGTTCTGATCGGTATCGCGCGAGGGTTCGTGCGCGAGATTCTTGCGCTGGGCGGCTGGATCGCCGCGTTCTGCGTCGCCCGATCGTTCGCAGTTCCATTTGCACCGCTAATGCCGGCGGGCATCGTCAACGTATCGCTGCGTTTCTTTGCGAGTTTTGTCGTATTATTCGTGCTCACATTATTGGCCACCAAATTGATTGCAATCCTGGTTGTGAAACTGGTAGGCGGTAAAGAAGGTTTGGGTTTGGCCGATCGCGGTCTTGGCGCGGCCTTCGGCGTCGCGCGCGGCGGGTTGATTGTGATGATAGGCGTGGTGATTTCCGGGCTGACCGCGTTGCCGCGGTTGCCGGTCTGGCGCAATGCGATGTTATCGGCGCCGCTCGAAGTCGCCGCCGCAGGCGTCAAGCCCTGGCTTCCCGCCGATCTGGCCAAACGTATCCGCTACGACTAAGTGTCCTGAGTTGCGTGTCGCTACAGAAAAGATGCCGAGAATCGCCGCCATACCGCGTTGCGAATTACGATCAATGAGCTCGCCAGGCGTACAACCGGGCTGTGGTTCGCGCCGGCTGTTGGTTCGCGCCATTATTTGGCGCCGATTTAGGCACTTTTCATTGCCGACTCAATCGTCATCCTGATTATTCCGCGAACTAACAACTCAGGACACTAGATTATGTGTGGGATTCTCGGCGTGGTCGCAACGACCCCCGCCAATCAGATCATCTATGACGGCCTGATGGTGCTGCAGCACCGTGGACAGGATGCTGCCGGCATCGTCACGGCCGAGAACGCGCAATTCCATTTGCATAAAGGTAGCGGCCTCGTGCGCGACGTTTTTCGCACCCGCAATATGCGCGCGCTGGTCGGCAACATGGGTATTGGGCATGTTCGTTACCCGACGGCCGGTTGCGCCGGTTCGGCCGCCGAGGCGCAACCTTTGTACGTCAATTCACCTTTCGGCATCGTGCTCGGCCATAACGGCAACCTGACCAATACCGAGGAATTGAAGCGCGAGTTATTCCGCCAGGATTTGCGCCACGTCAACACGAATTCGGATTCGGAAGTGCTATTGAATGTGCTCGCACACGAGTTGCAGGAGGCGACAACCAATCACAAGCTCGATCCGGCCGCCATTTTCGCGGCGATCTCCGGCGTGCATCGCCGGTGCCGCGGCGCCTATGCAGTGGTGGCGATGATCGCCGGTTACGGATTGCTGGCTTTCCGCGATCCGCACGGCATACGCCCGCTCGTGATCGGCAAAAATGAAACCGCGCGCGGCCGCGAATATATGGTCGCATCGGAAAGCGTGGCATTCGATACGCTCGGCTTCGCGCTGTTGCGCGATGTCGCGCCCGGCGAAGCGGTTTTTATCGATCCGGCAGGTAATTTCTACAGCCGTCAGTGCGCCGCGAACGCAGCGTGCCATCCGTGTATTTTCGAGTATGTATACCTGGCCCGGCCAGACTCGATGCTGGATGGCATCTCTGTGTACGAGACGCGATTGCGCATGGGCGAGCATCTGGCCGACAAGATACGCGACCAGTACAGCGATCTCGATATCGATGTCGTGATTCCGATCCCCGATTCGAGCCGGCCTTCGGCGATGCAGTTAGCCAACCGGCTCGGCCTGACTTATCGCGAAGGCTTCATCAAGAATCGCTACATAGGCCGTACCTTCATCATGCCCGGGCAATCGCTGCGAACGAAATCGGTGCGGCAAAAACTGAACGCGATCGGCGTCGAATTCAAGGACAAGAACGTGCTTTTGGTTGACGACTCGATCGTGCGCGGCACGACCAGCCGCGAGATCGTGCAAATGGCGCGCGAAGCAGGCGCGCGCAAAGTGTATTTCGCGTCGGCCGCGCCGCCGGTGCGTTTCCCGAATGTATATGGCATCGACATGCCAAGCGCGCAGGAATTGATCGCGACCGGACGCAGCGATGACGAGATAGCGCTTGAGATCGGCGCGGATAAACTCATCTATCAGGACCTTTCCGCGTTGATCGAATCGGTCCGCCAGGTGAATCCGAAAATTACCCGCTTCGAGACATCGTGCTTCGACGGCCGCTATGTGACAGGTGACATCACGCCGGGTTATCTGGCACGCTTGCAGGCGCAACGCGACGACGACGCGCAGACGGATGCCGCCGCGCAGCTCGATTTGAATCTGGCTGAAGTTGATTAGTCTGGATTAGGAGGGGGATGGATAAAGACGGCAAATATCTAATTGCGTTGATCGGTTTGCCGAACCATGACCTCGCGCTGATCAAGAGTTTGTCCAAACTGTCTACTGCGCGGCCGCGCCGCTACCGCGTGGCAGAAGCCGCCGAGCGAAATCAGGCCGACATCATCATGCTCAATGCAGACGATCCGTTCGCCGTAATGGAAGCGAAGAATGTGGCGAAGGTCAACAATGCCACGCAGGTCTATGTAGTCAAGCAAGACAAGGGGCAGGCGTTCGCGCCGAAACTGGTTTTGCCTATCAACGCGAAGCATTTTTTCAACGCGGTCGACAATCTGCCCGTCTAGCAGTCGATTGCCGGCAAGCTTGGTCGGTGATATGGGTTCCCGAAGGCGCTTGGCCCGACGCGACCCGCTTCGCGACAGCAAGATTTTTAGCAATCGTTTTTTGTTTTGCGCCGATTTGATACAGCTTGCGGGCGCCACCGGACCTACGCGTCGGGCCGGATGTGAAATAAATTCGGCTAAAGCGTGGGCGTCCGCGCGAGCTGGAACGGGTTTTTTCATGCCGCCTGGTTCGATATGAAAAAACCCGCCTGTAATCAGTGGGGGTGATATGTCGGACAATTTCGAACTTGCGACGCTGGCGGTCCGCGCCGGCACCCATCGCAGCCAATTCAATGAACATTCCGAAGCGCTGTATCTGACCTCGAGCTTCGTGTTCGATAGCGCCGCGCAGGCCGCAGCGCGCTTTCGCGGCGACGAGCCGGGCAATGTCTATTCGCGCTTCACCAATCCTACCGTTACCGCATTTCAGGAGCGGCTGGCCGCGATGGAGGGCGCCGAATGCTGTATCGCGACCGCTTCCGGCATGTCGGCGATCGTTGCGTGCGTGATGGGGCTTCTGAAAAGCGGCGATCATCTGATCGCGTCGCACAGCATTTTTGGCGCGACGGTACAGCTGTTCAATAATATATTCAGGAAATTCGGCGTCGATACGACGTTCGTCCCGGCGACCGATGTTGCTGCATGGCGCGCCGCGGTGCAGCCGAATACGAAGCTGCTGTTCGTCGAGACGCCATCGAATCCGCTGACCGAGATTTCGGACATCGCTGCGCTGAGCGAAGTCGCAAAACAAGCCGGCGCATGGCTGGTCGTCGACAACTGCTTTTGCACGCCGGCGTTACAGAAACCGCTCGAATTCGGCGCCGATATCATCATTCATTCCGCTACGAAATATCTCGACGGCCAGGGGCGCGTATTGGCCGGGGCAGTGCTCGGCAAGCGGGATCTGATGATGGACGGCGTGTTCGGGTTTTTACGGACAGCGGGCCCGAGCCTGAGCCCGTTCAACGCCTGGGTTTGTCTGAAGGGATTGGAAACGCTGAATATCCGCATGGCCGCGCATTGCGCGGCCGCCTTCGAATTTGCCACCTGGCTGGAAGCGCAACCGGCAGTTGAACGCGTTTATTACCCTGGGCTGCCCTCCCATCCGCAGCATGCGCTAGCCTGCAAGCAGCAAAAGTCCGGCGGCGGCATCGTGGCCTTCGATGTGCGGGGCGGCCGCGCTGCGGCGTGGAAAGTTGTCGATTCGACGCGCATGATCTCGATTACTGCCAATCTCGGCGATACGAAGTCGACGATTACCCATCCGGCGTCGACCACCCATGGCCGTATTTCGCCCGAAGCACGCGCCGCCGCAGGCATCGGGGAGGGCTTGCTGCGCGTCGCCGTCGGTCTCGAAGCGGTCAGCGATATCAAAGCCGATCTAGCTCGCGGATTGAACGCGATTTAAACAGCTAGCGGAGTCATGAGAACCGATGACATACACGCGCTGCCGGCGGATTTACCGATCCCGGTCGACGATGGCGCATGCGATCATCTGCCGGGATTGGCGGTGCCCGACGTCAAGCTTCGTTCGACAGCCGGCCGCATCGTCAAGGCCGCGGCGCTTGCCGGAACCGTCGTCATTTATTGCTATCCGCGCACCGGCCGGCCCGATCAGTCGCTACCGCAAGGCTGGAACGAAATTCCCGGCGCGCGCGGCTGCACGCCGCAATCGTGCGCGTTCCGCGATCACTACTGCGAACTGCAAGACCTGGGAGCCGAGGTATACGGACTGAGTACGCAAACCACCGCGTATCAGCAGGAAGCCGCAGAGCGGCTGCACTTGCCGTTCGCGCTGCTGAGCGATGCCGAACTGGAATTTGCGCATGCGCTGAATCTGCCCACCTTCGAGGTTGACAGCATGACTTTGATCAAGCGCCTGACCATCGTCGCCGTCGACGGCTGCATCGCCAAAGTTTTCTACCCGGTGTTCCCATCCGACACCAACGCGCAGCACGTCGTCGAATGGTTGTGCAAACGCAACCCGCAGCGCTAAGGAGGCTCTGATCAAGTCCCCCGCTCGTGGTGAGCTGGCCTGTGCTGAGCCTGTCGAAGCAAACCCCATAAAATGGAGGACCCTCACGTAATCAATGAGTTGTGCGATTGCCCTTCGACGGGCTCTGAGCCTGCCCTCGAATGCTCTAATCGAGGGGCGAACAGCATTTAATTAGAAGTTCCGTAACGCTGGGCAAGCAGGACTTCCACGCAGCCGTTTTCGTCGCAACGCAGGTGAGCGCCGCTGTCGTACCAATCTCTCACCACCCAGCGCTCGCAGCGCCGACCATCGATCTCATGCACGTGGCGCGCCGGCCTGTGCGTGTGGCCGTGGATTAAGCGCGGATAACCGGTTTCACGCAGCAGGGCTGTGACCGCGGACGGCGTAACGTCCATGATGTCGTCCGCTTTCTCGCCTTTCTCGCGCGTGCTGCGTTCCCGCAGTCTGGCGATTTCGGCTTTGCGTTCGGCGAGCGGCCGCGCGAGAAACGCGTGCTGCCAGGCAGGGTCGCGCACCTTGCTGCGAAAATCTTGATAGTCGCGATCGGCGGTGCATAAGAGATCGCCGTGGGTAAGCAGAGTCGGCACGCCATCGATGCCGGCGATGACCGGATCGGGTAAGAGCGTGGCGCCGCAGGCATCGGCGAATTGGCGGCCGATCAGGAAATCGCGATTGCCGTGCATCAGATACAGCGCAACGCCGCGCTTGCTCAGGCTGTGCAATGCCGCAATGACACCGGCATTGAATGGATCGGCCAGATCGTCATCGCCGGCCCAGTATTCGAACAGGTCGCCGAGCACGTACAGAGCATCCGCGTGCGCTGCGGTGTCGTTCAAAAAATCAAGGAAAATGCGATTGATGCGCGGCCGGCTCGCGCACAGATGCAAGTCGGAAACGAACAGCGTCGGCTTCACGCGCGAGGCCCAGCCGGCTCTTTCTACGCCTTCAGCATTCCTCCGCGCGTTCGATGATCACGTCCTGCTGCGGCACGTCCTGATGGCCGCCGCGGCTCGCTGTTTTGACTTTCCTGATCTTGTCGACGACGTCTTGACCTTCAATCACTTTTCCGAACACGCAATAGCCGTAGCCTTGCTGTGACGCCGAAGTGAAGTTCAGGAAGTTGTTATTGGCCACGTTGATAAAGAACTGGCTGCTTGCGGAATGGGGATCGGGCGTGCGCGCCATGGCAACGGTGTAAGTGTCATTCTTCAAGCCGTTGGCGGCTTCATTTTTTATTTCGTCGCGCGTGCTTTTTTGCCGCATCCCCGCTTCGAACCCGCCGCCCTGAATCATGAAGCCGTCGATTACGCGATGGAACACCGTATCGTCGTAGAAGCCGTCGCGCACATATTGCAAAAAATTTTCGACGGTAGCAGGCGCTTTTTCGGCATTGAGCCCAAGGGTGATGGTGCCGAGGCTGGTGTGAAGTTTAACCATGCTTTTTCCTTCTTATTTCGGTTTGGGCGAACCCGTTACTTCGATTCAATCACCGAGATTTTTTGGATGACGACCGCCTCTTTCGGAGCATCGCTCGAAAACATCGCATTGGCGCCGGTCGGTTGCGCGCCAATTCTGACGACCATATCGAGGCCATCGATGACCTTGCCGAACACGGTGTAGCCGTATTCATTGGGCGTCAACCCTTTGAAATCCAGGAAGCGGTTGTCGTTGAGATTGATAAAGAACTGCGCGGTTGCCGAATCGGGGTCCGCGGTCCGCGCCATCGCTATCGTGCCGAGCTGGTTTTTCAGGCCGTTATTCGCTTCGCTATTGATCTTCGCACGGGTCTTTTTCTCTTTCAATTCCTTGCTGATGCCGCCGCCCTGAATCATGAAGCCATTGATCACGCGGTGGAAAATAGTGTCTTTGTAAAACCCGTCGCGCACGTATTGCAAAAAATTCTCTACCGTCTTCGGCGCCTTTTCCGGATACAGTTCGACAGTGAAGTCGCCCTGGGTCGTCTCGATTGTTACCTGCGGATTGGCGGCCTGAGCGACGCCTGTCATGAATATAAAAATAACGAGAAAGCGAAGAATACTTACGATCATGGTTCACCTTTCCAAAGTGGTTGCAGCGGGGCGTCCGGGTTCCGGCAACAAACCCCGCAGCATCTCGAGTTTGTTTGCAAGCGCCCGGTTTTTGTCTGCCAAATCGAGCGCCCGGGCATAAGAACGCGCCGCCATTTTCGCGTAAACATCGCCGAGATTCTCGTGAGCGATTGCGTAGCTCGGCTGATTTTCTATCGCTCGTTCGAGCGCGTCACGCGCCTTGTCATATTCGCCGCGCGACGCATACAGGACAGCGAGATTGTTATGGGGTTCCGGGAGCTCTGGATAGTCTTCGATCAGCGCGGAGAAGACTGCAATGGCCTCATCGTTTTTTTGCTGCTCGGTCAGAACCACGCCTTGCAGAAAGCGCGCTCGCGCATTTTTCGGATGAGCGGTTAAATAACGTTCGATTTGTGCGAGCGCCTCGGGCAATTTACCTTGCTGTAAAAGGTGGGCGCTGTCGTCGACTTCGTCCGCCGCCGCCGGCAGACACAATACCGCTGACAGGATAACGAGAGCGATACGAGAGGTCAGAAAAGTCGAGGTCATATGCTATAATTTTCGGGCACTTATCCACTTGCTTACCACTCGCGCGCGAGCCCGATTCTACCAACAAGCGCGGCCGCTTCCCAGTCTGGCAGCGCTTGGCTGCGCGCCGTTCGATACCCATGCTGAACATTTATAACACGCTGGCGCGCGACAAACAGCACTTCGTCCCGATCACGCCCGGCAAAGTCAGGATGTACGTTTGCGGGATGACGGTCTACGACTACTGCCACCTTGGACACGCGCGCGTAATGGTGGTTTTCGACATGGTAAAGAGCTGGCTTGCCACTAGCGGCTTTGACGTCACTTACGTCCGCAACATTACCGACATCGATGACAAAATCATCAAGCGCGCAGCCGAAAACAACGAAAGCATCGGCGCGCTGACTGGGCGCTTCATCGCCGCGATGCATGAAGATGCCGCGCTGCTCGGCATTGCCGAACCGTCATTCGAACCGCGCGCCACTGACCACATCCCGGAAATGGTCGACATCATAAAGGTGCTGATCGATAAACGCATCGCCTACGCGGCGGCGAATGGCGACGTGTATTACGCTGTCCGTCAATTTCCCGGCTACGGCAAATTATCGGGCAAATCGCTCGCCGAGCTGCGCGCCGGCGAGCGCGTTGAAGTCGATTTGGCCAAACGCGACGCGCTCGACTTCGTGCTTTGGAAGGCGGCCAAGCCCGGCGAACCGGCCTGGGACGCGCCGTGGGGCAGGGGCCGTCCAGGCTGGCATATCGAGTGCTCGGCCATGAGCGAGCACCTGCTCGGCGCGCACTTCGATGTTCATGGAGGCGGCCAGGATTTGCAGTTTCCGCATCACGAAAACGAGATCGCGCAGTCGGAAGGCGCGCACGGCCATGCGTTCGTCAATTACTGGATGCACAACGGCTTCGTGCGCGTCGACAACGAAAAGATGTCGAAGTCGCTCGGTAACTTTTTCACTGTGCGTGAAATCCTGAAAAAATATGACGCTGAAGTCGTGCGCTTTTTTATCCTGCGCGCGCACTACCGCAGCCCGTTGAATTATTCGGACCAGCATCTCGACGATGCAAAACAGGCACTGACGCGGCTATACACTGCGCTGCGCGGCATTGATGCCGTTGCCGGCACCGTAGATTGGAGCGAATCGACGGCTGCACGTTTTTGGAGGGCTATGGACGATGACTTCAACACGCCGGAAGCAGTTGCCGTCCTGTTCGAACTCGCCAGTGAAGTGAACAAGACAAGATCGGCGCCGAATGCGTGCCTGTTGAAGTCGCTCGCTGCGACCTTGGGTTTGTTGAAGCGCGAACCAGAAGCGTACTTCAAGGCAGAGCCGGCCATACAGCAAAACGCGGGCCTTGCGCCTAACGATTCCGGCATTGCAACAGAATTTTCTGAGCAGATAATCGATCAGCGGATCGCCGCGCGTAGCGCGGCGCGCAAGGCGAAGAACTTTACCGAATCGGATCGCATTCGCGATGAGCTGCAAGATGCCGGCATCGTGCTGGAAGATACGGCGGAAGGTACCATCTGGCGCCGCGCCTAGCCCGATCACGCTTCTCGACACGACACCATTTTCGCACCGGATTCGCGAGTGTAGCATCAGCGACAGGTTACGGTTTCAGCGGAATGACACCACCGGATAGGTGTGCCCTCCCCTGCTTTCAAGGACGGGCCGACGCGAAGCGCGGGGGTAATTTGCTTACCCCTTTTTTCCAAGGACCAACCACCCCGTCACTGCGAGCCGCCCCTCCTCAAGAGGAGGGGCGGGAAAACGCAGTAGCGCGGGAGAACTGCATGCGTCCAACTTTTACTTCTGCAGGCGCCGCCGCATAATCTTACGGCGCTTTTCCCGCCGCGCTTGGGCTTGTGGTTGGCCGAGAAATAAAAAAGGCGAGTGTTACTCGCCCTTTTTCTCACGTCATACTCGTTTACTACTCTGCAAAAAATTCCTTTACCTTGTCCATCCACGACTTCGCGCGCGGATTGTGCGAAGCGTCTTTCTGATTCAATGTCTCCAGCTCCTGCAGCAACTCGCGCTGACGCGCGGTCAGGTTGACCGGTGTTTCGACAACCAGGTGGCATAACAGATCGCCCGGCGTGTTGCTGCGCACGCCCTTGATTCCCTTGCTGCGCAGCCTGAACACCTTGCCGCTTTGCGTCTCTGCGGGAATCTTGATTTTGGCATAGCCGTCCAGTGTCGGTATTTCGATTTCGCCGCCCAGCGCCGCCGCTGAAAAACTGATCGGCATTTCGCAGTGCAGATCGTTGTGCTCGCGTGTGAAAACCGGATGCGGGCGAATATGAATGACGACGTACAGATCGCCCGCCGGGCCCGAATGCGAACCGGCTTCACCTTCCCCGGACAAACGAATGCGGTCGCCTTCGTCAACCCCGGCCGGAATCTTGACCGACAGGGTCTTCTGCTTTTTGACCCGGCCCGCGCCACTGCAGGTCGAACACGGAGTCGATACGAACTTGCCGGTGCCATGGCATTTCGGACAGCTTTGCTGAATCGAAAAGAACCCCTGCTGCATCCGCACCTGGCCGTTGCCGCCGCATGTAGGGCAGCTGACCGCATTGGTACCCGGCTTGGCCCCCGAACCCTTGCAGGTCGCGCATTCTTCCAGGGTCGGCACACGAATTTTGGTTTCGGTGCCGCGCGCAGCTTCTTCAAGCGAGACTTCGAGGTTGTAGCGCAGATCGGCGCCGCGGTAAGAGTTCGATCGGCCGCCGCGCGCCCCGCCGAAGATGTCGCCGAAGATGTCGCCGAAGGCATCGGCAAAGCCGCCGCTGAAGCCTTGCGCCGCGTTTGCGTCGACGCCGGCGTGGCCGTATTGGTCGTAGGCCTGACGCTTGGACGGTTCGGTCAAAACTTCGTAAGCTTCCTTGGCTTCCTTGAATTGCGCTTCAGACTTCGGGTTGTCCGGATTGCGGTCCGGATGATGCTTCATTGCGAGCTTGCGGTAGGCCTTTTTCAGCTCGTCGTCCGATGCCTCGCGGGTCACGCCTAGCACTTCGTAGTAGTCTTTCTTCGCCATGTAGAGTGTTTGTCCCAAACGCAAGTGGCCGGATCGGTTACGGCAACGCCGCTTCCCTGATCCGGCCAGTTAAAGCGAGGTCGCCGCCTTAACGCAAGGTCGCCGCCTTAGGCTTTTTTCTCTTTCACTTCCTCGAATTCGGCGTCAACGACATCCCCGTCATCGTGTTTCTTGCCTGAGCCGGCACTCTGTTCGGCGCCGCTTTCCTGCGGCGCGTCCTGTTGCGGCTGCTGTTGCTGGGCGTAAATCTGCTCGGCAAGTTTATGCGAAGCGGCGGCCAATGCTTCGGTTTTGGATTCGATCGCATCCTTGTCGTTGCCCTTTAATGCTTCTTCGGCTTCCTTCAGCGCTTTCTCGATTTTAGCCTTGTCGTCGGCCGAACTCTTGTCACCGTGCTCTTTCAGCGATTTGCGAACCGAATGCACCATCGCATCGCAGCTATTGCGCGCAATCACCAGCTCTAGCGCCTTGCGGTCTTCCTCGGCGTTGGCTTCGGCGTCCTTGACCATGCGCTGAATTTCATCTTCCTTCAGGCCCGAGTTGGCCTTGATCGTGATCTTGTTTTCCTTGTTGGTCGCCTTGTCCTTCGCCGAAACGTGCAATATGCCATTAGCATCGATGTCGAACGTGACTTCGATTTGCGGCAATCCGCGCGGCGCGGCCGGGATATCGGTCAGGTTGAACTGGCCGAGACTCTTGTTGCCGCTGGCGATTTCGCGCTCGCCCTGCAACACGTGGATCGTGACCGCCGTCTGGCTGTCCTCGGCCGTCGAGAACGTCTGGTTCGCCTTGGTCGGAATTGTCGTGTTCTTGTTGATCAGCTTGGTCATGACGCCGCCCAGCGTTTCGATGCCGAGCGACAGCGGCGTTACGTCGAGCAGCAGTACGTCCTTGACGTCGCCGCGCAGCACGCCGCCCTGGATCGCCGCGCCGACCGCGACCGCTTCGTCCGGATTCACGTCCTTGCGCGGCTCGCG
>JACMKV010000384.1 GCA_014379915.1 Burkholderiales bacterium | reverse complement strand
GATCGGCGCGTTGAAGGTGATCGCCAGCGCGGTCACCCGGTCCCCGGAAACGAGAAGCACTTGACTCCGCCCCATCGGCAGCACCATGTTTCGCTCAGGCTTGTAAACGCCAGGCGCGCCTTTCCCCTGCATAAATTGCAAGCCCTTGCTCGCGAACGCGTCGGGCGTAAGCGGGCCGGGTTCAAGCTCATCAAAGGTCACGACCTGCTCCCCGGTCTCCGTCGCTGACGGGGTTGTTACGGCGAAGGCGTTGAGTCGACCGGCGGAGGGGCGGGCGAGTTGAATGAAATATTTGCCGGCAAACGTGGCGTTGATCGCAGCGGTCTGGTGACCGAGGCCAGCGCTGAGACGACTTATAATTCAAGTCGCGAAGTGACCTGCCGGCATCTCCTCCCTTCCTCTCAGAGGAGGAGGCGACACGCAGCGGCGGGGTGGTCCTTCCCCTGAAGGGGGACAAAATCCAATCACACTCGCGCAGCGAATCGACTCCTTCCTGCGAAGGAAAGCATAACCACCCCCGCGCTGCGCGTCGGCCCCTCCTTGGGAAGGAGGGGAGAGGGCTGTCCATGATTTTTGGAAGGTCGCAGAGAAGGCTGGCGCCGACGCCCAGGGTTGAGCCGTTATTTCGCTGCGTGCGCGGCTTCTAGCAATTTCTCTATCTGCTCACCGGGAATGGCGCCCGGAATGCGCTGGCCATCCGCGAAAATCAAGGTCGGCGTGCCGTTGATTTTGAGTTTCTGCCCGAATTGTGCGATCTCGGCCAGCGGCGTTTTGCAGGCTTTATCGGCCGCCGGCGCAATTCCCCGCAGCATCAGATCGTCCCAAGCTTTAACCCGGTCAGCCGAACACCAGATCGCCGCGGCTTTCTCGTCGGCGTTCGGATGCAGGCTTTCGATCGGATATAAAAAAGTATAGATCGTCACATCCTTGAGCTTGGCGAGATCTTTCTCGATTTTCTTGCAGTAGGGACAGTCAGGATCGGAAAAAACCGCGAGTTTGCGTTTGCCGTTCCCCCTGACGTTTTTGATCGCGAGATCGAGCGGAAGCGCGTCGAACTTGAC
Organism: Burkholderiales bacterium; assembly: GCA_014379915.1. Lineage (GTDB taxonomy): Bacteria > Pseudomonadota > Gammaproteobacteria > Burkholderiales > JACMKV01 > JACMKV01. The sequence continues at coordinate 3,158 of JACMKV010000384.1, read as the reverse complement.
CGCTGACAGCTTTTGTTTGCGCTGCTCGGTTAGATTGGCGAGGTTTTTCGTTTCGATGATGCTGCCGTCGAACAGATAGTTGAATCCTTCATCGGCGTAAACCAGCTGCCCTTCGATAACCACCTCGTAGAGCCCGGGATACGGTGATTTCGTGACGCTTTCGACCTTGGCCTGCGGGAACTTGGCCTCTACAGCCTTTTTCAACGCAGCTTCATCGGCGTAGGCGAGGGGTGAGAACAACAATGGCGACAACAGCGCTATCGCGGCAGCAAAACTTCTGATCAGCATAGGTTTTCCATGAGTTGAAGTGCGGGGTTGGTGCTTTCCTGAGTACTTCCTTAACAGGCTGTTGAAAAACTACCGCGCTTGCCAATACTTCGTTGCTCAGGGCCTCAAAATGCTCATGTACTACCGTGTACATTCCGTATTTTTCGGCCCTTCGCGCCTCGTCTTGGCTGCGCTCGCTACGTTTTTCAACAGCCTGTTAGCCCAGCGCGTGCTGCATGAGGCGCTTTTTGAGAGGATTTAATCGGTTGGTCGTGGTGAGTCCCGCATTTCGCAAGCGCGACAAGATTTTTCCCTCTTTGCTGAACAATTTCTGCAACCCGTCGGTCGTGAGTTGCATCGCCAGGATGGCCTCCTTGCGCGCCCGCTCATAACCGCGCAGCAGAAAGTAATCGCCGCAATCGGTTTGCGCGCCGCGATTGCGCAGCACGGCGGCGAGTTTGCGGGCATCCTGAAAACCGAGATTGACGCCTTGCCCGGCAAGCGGATGCAAATTATGTGCGGCATCGCCGATCAGCGCGACACGAGGCTTGACGAGCTGCTTGACGAGCTGCAGGCGCAGCGGGAACGCCCGTGGCGGCGAAAGAATCTCCATTTTGCCCAAGGCACTGCGTGATGCCTGCTCGACCGCCTCACCGAATTCGTCGTTCGACAACTCGAGCAAATACTTTGCGTTATCGTTTCCGGTCGACCAAACCAGGGAAACCCGTTGCCCCGGCAAGGGTAGCAGCGCCAGCACGCCATCTTCGCGAAACCACTGGCGGGCGATGCCGCCATGCGGCTTCCCGGTTGCGAAGTTCGCAACGACGCCGCGCTGTGCATAGTCGCGCGAATCGACCGTGATGTCGGCTTGTGCGCGTACCCAGGAATCTCCGCCATCGGCGCCGACCACCAGTTTGGCCTTGAGCGACGTGCCGTCTTGCATCTGAATTTCGGCGCCATCGGCATGCCAGCGGATAGCGGCGCAAATCGCGGGCCGCAGCACGCGCAGGTTTTCTTGTGCATCCAGCCGCAGGCCGATCGCTCGATCGATCTCGCGGCTTTCCGCTATGAACGCGAGTTCAGGCAACCCGGCCTGATAAGCATTGAAATCGAGCCGCGCTTCCGGGTCGTCGCCCCAAATCTGCATATCGCCGACCGGCTGCAGCCGCGCCTGGTCGAGCTTCGACCAGACTTCGCATTGTTCCAGAAATGCCGCCGATCCCGGGCTGATCGCATAAATCCGGCTATCCCAATCGTGGTTCGCGTGGCTGTCAGGCTCGAGCCTGGGTGACGCTTCGATAAGCGCCAGGCGCAAGCCGCTGTCGGCAAGCGCGAGCGCCAGGCTTCCGCCGATGAGACCGCCACCGACTATCGCAACATCGAACGAGCCTGCATCGTCACGGCTATAGGCACTCATCACTATCATATCCAGGTTTCACGATTAGCAAAGACTATCAGCGGCGGCCCGTCAGCGACTGGAAGGGTAAGATCAATAAGAGGGATCGTAGTTCGTCGATTCATCGAGGTTCGTCGGCGAAAGCGGCAGTTCTCCTCACCGCTCCCCCACTGAAATCTTGACAACCCCCGAACCGCGACCGTAAGCTCTTGGCCCCTCGTGGCGAATTAGCTCAGTGGTTAGAGCAGTGGAATCATAATCCATTGGTCCGGGGTTCAAATCCCCGATTCGCCTCCATTACCGCTTTGGCCGCACCGCAAAGTTTTCGAGAGTGACTGCGCGGGCGCAGTTGAACTCCGGCTTTGCGCCGTGCTATCGTGCCTCTATGCGCAAGCGTTTGCTTGTTTTTCTGATTTCCGGTTTTCTGGTTCATTCTTCTGCGTTCGCCGACCGTGTCTTCCCGTCGGACGCGAAACGGGCTACCTTGTCCGGACACCGCTATCCGAATATCAAGCTGGGCAGCACCGCCTATCGCCTTAGCCCGGGCGCCAAAGTTTTCGATCAGCACAATCGCACCATCCCTCCTACCTTTCTGCCGCAGTCCGCCCAGGTTCTGTACCAGACAGATAGTCGCGGCGATCTATCCATGCTCTGGGTGTTGACGCCGAAAGAGCAAGCCGATCCAAAGCTGGGCAGAAGGCAAAAACAGTAAAGCAGTGGCCAGGAAAGTTTATATCAAGACCTTCGGCTGCCAGATGAACGAGTACGACTCGGCAAAAATGGCGGATTTGCTGCACGCCGAGCGCGGCATCGAGCAAACCGATAACCCCGAAGATGCCGATGTAATCCTGTTCAACACCTGTTCGGTACGTGAGAAGGCGCAGGAGAAGGTATTTCACGATCTCGGCCGCGTCCGTCATTTGAAGCAGTTGAAGCCAGCGCTTGTCATCGGTGTCGGCGGTTGCGTCGCGAGCCAGGAGGGTGAGGCCATCGTACGGCGCGCGCCCTACGTCGATCTCGTGTTCGGGCCGCAGACCTTGCATCGGCTGCCGCAAATGATCGATGCGCGCCGCACATCCGGTCGTCCGCAGGTCGACATCTCGTTTCCGGAGATCGAGAAGTTCGATGATTTGCCGCCGGCGCGGGTCGTCGGTCCGACGGCCTTCGTATCGATCATGGAAGGCTGCAGCAAATATTGCAGCTTTTGCGTCGTGCCCTATACGCGCGGCGAAGAATTTTCGCGGCCGTTCGACGATGTATTGAACGAGGTTTCCAATCTCGCGCGTCAGAGCGTCAAGGAAGTCACTCTGCTCGGCCAAAACGTCAATGCCTATCGCGGCGCGATGGAATCTGGCGGCGCGATGGAATCGGGAGACAGCGCCGATTTTGCGCTGTTGCTGGAAGTCGTAGCACAGGTTCGCGGCATAGAGCGGCTACGCTATACGACGTCGCACCCCAGGGAGTTCACACAGCGTCTGATCGATGCCTATGCGCG
>JACMKV010000383.1 GCA_014379915.1 Burkholderiales bacterium | reverse complement strand
TGACATTCACAATGCACTGAATCGAAAGGAACCCAAATGACCAAGACTTTAAACCCCGAACGTCTCCGCCTCGAAGCTCAGCGCGAGAAAAAAGAAACTGGCGCCTGTGGGGTCCGTATCTCGCCGAGCGCGCGTGGGGCACGGTGCGCGAGGATTACAGCCCGTACGGCAATGCCTGGGAATATTTCGATCACGATCAGGCGCGTTCACGCGCTTATCGCTGGAACGAAGATGGCATGGGCGGCATTTGCGATGAGCAGCAGCGGTTGTGCTTCGCGCTCGCATTCTGGAACGGCAAGGACCCGATTCTGAAAGAACGTGCGTTCGGCCTGACGGGCAATCAGGGCAATCACGGCGAGGACGTCAAGGAGTTTTACTTCTATATCGATGCGACGCCGAGCCACAGCTACCTGAAGTATCTCTACAAATATCCGCAAGCCGAATATCCGTACGCGCAGCTCGTGCACGAGAACGCGCGGCGCGGCAGAAACGATCCGCCGTACACATTGCTCGATACCGGCGTGTTAGACGGCAACTGCTATTGGGACGTCGAAGTCCGCTACGCTAAAGCGACGCCCGATGAAATCCACGCGCGCGTCATCGTGCACAACCGCGGGCCGGAAAGCGCGACCCTGCATGTGCTGCCGACACTATGGTTTCGCAACACATGGGCATGGAGCGAGGACCCGGACGCTTCGACCGAAGCCGGCACGAGCGCGAAGCCGCAACTGCGCGCTACCAAGCCGGCTAAAGGTGCGGCATGGGCAGTCGAGGCCGCGCACCCGTCACTGGGTACGTATTTTTTGTACGGTCGCAATAAGGCACAAGGCCTTTACACGGAAAACGAAAGCAACAGCGAGCGTTTGTGGAACGTGCCGAACGCAACTTGCGCGAAGGACGCTTTCCACCGCTATCTGATCGATGGCGAGATGACGGCGGTCAATCCGGAAATGACCGGGACCAAGTTTGCCGCCAGTCATGTCGTGACGGTGGCCGCCGGCGAACAATACGCGATCGACCTGGTGCTCACGGCATCGGCGATGACAACGCCATTTTCGAAGCACGACGCGCTGCTGCAAAAACGCGAGGCCGAAGCGACTGCGTTTTATCGCGATATTTCGCCGGCCGCATCGGATGAAGATCACAACATTCTGCGCCAGGCCGCGGCCGGCATGATCTGGAGCAAGCAGTTTTTCCACTACGATGTCGCGCGCTGGTGCGATGGCGATCAATTTCCGCCGCCGATTTCGCGCCAGCGCGGCCGCAATCACGTCTGGCGGCATTTGAAGGCGGCCGACATCATTTCGATGCCGGATAAATGGGAATATCCCTGGTTCGCCGCTTGGGACCTGGCGTTTCATTGCGCGACCCTGGCGCTCGTCGATATCGATTTCGCCAAGGACCAGATCGAGCTTTTGCTGCGCGAAAATTATCTGCATCCGAACGGCCAGATTCCGGCTTACGAATGGCAGTTCGGCGACGTCAATCCGCCGGTCCTGGCGATGGCTGCGCTCAAAGTATTTCGCGCCGAACGCGTGCAGCGCGGCGCGGCCGATGTGCATTTCCTGCAGCGCGTGACGCACAAGCTGCTGATGAATTACACATGGTGGCTGAACCGCAAGGATGCCGACGGCCATAACGTTTTCGAAGGCGGCTTCCTCGGCCTCGACAATATTTCGGTGTACGACCGCTCGAATCCGCTGCCTGCCGGCTATTCGCTGAAGCAGGCCGATGCGACCGGCTGGATGGCAATGTTCGCGTTGAACATGACCCTGATGTCGCTCGAACTCGCGGCCGAGGATTCCGATTACGAGGACGTCGCGATCCAGTGCTACACGCAGTTCATGGCGATGGCCAACGCGATCGGCGGCCATGTCGCGAACAGCATTTCGCTATGGGACGAGGCTGACGGATTCTTCAAGGACCTCGTCGTCGCGCCCGACGGCCAGTGCCACCGTATCGACGTGTTTTCGTGGGTCGGCCTGATCCCGCTATTCGCATGCGAAGTCGTCGATCAGCGCCTGCTTGCCAAGGCGCCGCGTTTCTACAAAACCATGGAAAAGTATTATCGCGGCCGCTACGAGGGTCATAAGGTCAGCGCGTGCCCGATCGAAAGCAACGCGCGCGGCGAGCATCTGCTGTCCCTGGTCAACACCGATCTCTTGCCGCGCATCCTCGAACGCCTGTTATCCGAACGCGAGTTTATGTCGAAGCACGGCATCCGCAGCGTCTCGCGCATCCACGCCGAGCGCCGCGATCTCGGCACGCTGCCGGGCATTGGCCAGGCGCTGATCGAATATCTGCCCGGCGAATCGAACAGCGGCTTGTTCGGCGGCAATTCCAACTGGCGCGGGCCGGTCTGGATGCCAACCAATTATGCGCTGGTGCAGGCGCTCGAAAAATTCCACCGTTATCTCGGCGATGGCTTCAAGGTTGCGGCGCCGTGTGTCGATAACCAGCAGCTCACTCTCAAAGAAATCGCCAGGCTGATTTCGGATCGGCTGGTCAATCTTTTCCGCCGCGACGAGAACGGGCTGCGGCCGGCGTTTCCCGCCGACAGCCCGTTCCAGAGCGATCCTCATTGGCGGGA
>JACMKV010000382.1 GCA_014379915.1 Burkholderiales bacterium | reverse complement strand
TCGCGCTAGCACGCCTCATCTCCCCTTCCTCTTTAGAGGAGGTGAGACACGAAGTGGCGGGGTGGATATTCCGGGCACCCGCACGCAAAATTGCTGTCCATTCGTCATGCGCGATCTGTGTGCGTGCCGTACTCGCGACCCCAACGCGCACTGATCTGTTTGTCGTTCAATGGGGGCCTAATTGCCCGCCTGTCCGAGGAAAGGCGACACGTAGTGGCGGGGTGGTGCGACCTTGAAAAGGAGAAAAAACCCAACCACCCCCGCGCTGCGCGTCGGCCCCGCGTTGAGGAAGGGGAAGGGAGTCTACTCGCGCCCCACGGGACGCATAACCGTTTCATCGCCTGAATGGCAACGAAGAATTCACGAATTATTTTATCCAAAGGAAGCACCATGAGTTTTGCATCCCTACCACATAGTAACGACCGACGTAATAAATCGACGGTCAAAAACAGAGCCGGCATCGCAGCCTTTTTGACTTTTGCAACACTGGGCGCGTTGATTGCAACCTCCGCACTCGCACAAGCGCCGCGCTCGCCGACGCCGAAATCGATCGATGCGCCGATACGTACGACCGTAGTTGCCAAAGGACTCGAACACCCATGGGGGCTGGCGTTTCTGCCGGATGGCCGCATGCTCGTCACCGAGCGCCCGGGGCGGCTGCGCATCGTCGAGAAAAATGGCCAGCTTTCCGAGCCGCTCAAAGGCGTGCCGAAAGTGTTTGTGCGAGGGCAGGGCGGTCTGCTCGATGTCGCCGTGTCGCCGCAATTCGCCAGCGATCGCCTCGTCTATTTGTCGTACTCGGAGCCCGGTGACGGCGGCGCAGGTACTGCCGTCGCGCGCGGCCGTTTGGCGCGAGATGGCGGCAGTCTCGAAAGCCTTGAGGTGATCTGGCGCCAGGTTCCGAAGGTCAATAGTCCGAATCACTGGGGCTCGCGCCTTGTTTTCGCGCAGGATGGCACGCTGTTCATCACGACCGGCGATCGTTTCACGCATCGCGACAAAGTGCAGGATTTGTCAACGACGATCGGCAAGGTCGTGCGCATCAATCCCGATGGCTCGGCGCCGAAAGACAATCCGTTCAGCGGCCGCGCGGGCGCGCGGCCGGAAATCTGGTCGTACGGCCATCGCAATTCGCAAGCCGCCGCGCTGCATCCGCAAACCGGGCAGCTGTGGACCGCGGAACACGGCGCGCGCGGTGGCGATGAACTCAATCATCCGCAGGCTGGAAAAAATTATGGCTGGCCGGTCATCACCTATGGCATCGATTATTCCGGCGAGAAAATCGGTGAAGGCGCGGCAAAGGGCGGTATGGAGCAACCGGTTTACTACTGGGATCCAGTGATCGCCCCATCGGGCGCGGTTTTTTATACGGGCGATGCCTTCCCGGATTGGAAAGGCGACCTGTTTATCGGCTCGCTGCAGCCCGGCGCACTGGTGCGGCTCGATCTCGAAAACGGCCGCGTTGCCCGCGAAGAGCGCTATCTCGGCAAGCTCGGCGCGCGCATCCGCGATGTGCGGCAGGGGCCGGATGGGTTGCTTTACCTGCTCACCGACAGCGACGACGGGCAGGTGTTGCGAGTCGATCCGGCGTCAGCTGGACGTTGATCGCACCAAGAGGGGATAGGACGAGTCGGCCGCCCGACTCAGTCGAATACCTAGGAGAAATCATGGAAACCAAAACCAAGGCGTGCCTTGCCCCCCCTTTGAAAAAGGGGCAAGGGGGAAAGTACCACACCAGCTGTCGCGAGCGATCCGCGAAATCCACGAGACAGCGGAACAATCAAAAAGTGTCTCGATGAAAATCTTGATCGTATTGACGTCGCATGATGCGCTCGGCGATACCGGCGAAAAAACCGGCTTCTGGCTTGAAGAATTCGCCGCGCCCTACTATGTGTTCAAGGACGCCGGCGCGCGGATGACGCTCGCATCACCGAAGGGCGGTCATCCGCCGCTCGATCCGAAGAGCGACGATGCGGACGCGCAAACGCCGGCGACCCGCCGCTTCAAACAGGATCGAGACGTGCAGGCCGCACTGGCCGACACGGTCCGGCTTGCCGAACTATCGGCCGACGATTATGACGCTGTGTTTTTCCCGGGCGGCCATGGCCCGCTGTGGGATTTGTCCGAGAATCGCGATTCGATCGCGCTAATCGAATCGCTGTACAAAACCGGCAAGCCGATCGCGGCGGTGTGCCATGCGCCTGCCGTATTCCGCCATACCAAGTCACCGGATGGCGCGCCGCTGGTGCGCGGAAAGTCAGTTACCGGCTTTACCAACACCGAGGAGGATGCGGCCGGATTGACCGGGGTCGCGCCCTTCCTCGTCGAAGATATGCTCAAGGAAAAAGGCGGCAAGTACACGAAGGCCGGCGACTGGCGGGCGCATACGGTCGTCGGATGGCAATTTGATTACCGGGCAAAATCCGGCGTCGTCGGAAGCCGCTGCGCGAGCGCTGCTCGAACAGTTGGCTGAGGGCAGGCAAGGGCGATGACGCGCGGCCGGGGCGTAAAGCAACTGGCAGATGATGATGCGATTTGGACATGCTGAGGTGAAACGGCAGCGTTGTATCCACTCGGAAATCTCAGCGTATCTGGCACGTCCTTCCTGATGACCAGCGACGGCATGCGAGCCGGCGATGACACACATCTGCTAGTGTCCTGAGTTGTTGGTTCGCGGATTAATCAGGATGACCCTTGAAATCGGCAATGAAAAGTGCCGAAATCGGCGCCAGACGGTGCGAACCGACAGCCGGCGCGAACCACATCCAGGCTGTACGCCTGGCGAGGATACACAGCGCGGTATGGCGGCGATTCCCGGCATCTTTTCTGTATCGACACGCAACTCAGGACACTAGCCGCGCCTTGGATCCGATCACGCACGGACTGTTGGCCGCAACCGCCGCGCAGGCACTGATCGGCCGCAGGCTCGGCTATCGCGCGGCGCTATTCGGCGGCGTCGCCGGCCTGCTTCCCGATCTCGATGTGCTGATCGGAAGTCCGGCCGATCCCTTGCTCGCGATCGAGTATCACCGCCAATTCACCCACGCGTTGGCGTTCATTCCGGTCGGCGGCACGATCTCCGCGCTGCCATGGCTGCTTCGCGAACGTAATCGCGCGCAGTGGAAACCTCTAGTCGCGGCGACCACCGTCGGCTATGCGACGCACGGTTTGCTCGACGCCTGCACGACCTACGGCACGCAATTGTTCTGGCCGTTCTCGTCCTACCGTGCCGCGTTCAACTGGATATCGATCATCGATCCGGTTTTCACGCTCGCGTTGCTGGTCGGCGTGGTGTTCGGCTTGCGTAAACGCACGGTTCGCCCGCCCGCCATCGCGCTGACGTTTTGCGCCGCTTATCTCGGCATCGGCGCAGTTCAGGAGCAGCGCGCGCTCGATGTCCAGCGGCGGATCGCCGAAATGCGCGGGCACGAGATCAGCCGCGGCGCCGTGTTTCCGACCCTCGGCAACCAGATCGTCTGGCGCTCGCTATATCGATCCGGCGACACGCTCTATGCGAATCGCATACGCGTGCCGTGGTTGGGCGAGCCGACCTGGTCGCAAGGCAATGCGGTAGCCGCACTGCGTGTGGACGAGCCGCTGCCGGAAGCAGGAAGATATCCGCGCGTCCAGCTCGACTTTGAGCGATTCCGCTGGTTTTCCGACGGCTGGATTGCGCGTGCTCCGAAGGAACCAGAAGTAATCGGCGACGTACGCTATTCACTGCGCAGCGACGCGTTCGACCCGGTATGGGGCGTGCGCTTCCGTCCGGGCGCGCCGGTGCCGACCGAATGGGTCGACCGTTCGGCTAATCGAGAACTTGCGCTTGCCGCGCTTTGGGCCGAGATTCTGGGCCGGCGCTAAGCGGGCTTGTTTATCCCTGATCTGAAGTAACGTAGTTAATCCACTGTGGGCTTGCGAGTGGCGCCGCCTGGATGGCGACTGCGCGGTTGCGAGTGTGCGTCAGCATAAGCGTCCAGCAAACGCCGAATCATGCGTTGGTATTGCGTATGATGCTTCTCCGCCTCGATCTTGAAAAACTCAACGCTTTTCCTGCTTAAGGCAAGGGTAATCTTGACGCCCTCTTCACGGAATGCAAGTTCATCGGGGGAGGGCAGGAAAGCAGGGACAACCTTGAGGTCGCCCAAAGGTTCATTCGCGTATCTTATTTTCTTGCTCATAAGTTGTCTTTCCCTTGCGCCCGTAACCGGCGCCAAATATACGAATGACTCCGCCGCGGTATGTGAAGCGAACGGTGAGAATCCGCTACCGACTTGTCCAAAGCAGTAGTAGCGCTTTTCTTGCTCGCTGTGGGACAGGTCCTCAGCAATTACGCGGCGCGGATCAGCAAAAGCACACTGGGCATCGACGAACGAGATTCCGTGCTTCTCCGGGTTCTCGAGGTCTTTATCCGGATCCCAGTCGAATCGTGCCGTGCTCATTGGCTGAGATTAGCACGAAGGACTGCGCAAAGCCATACTCTGGTATGGCTTGAACTATTTCTAAAAAACAATATAGATTCGCCGAATCGAGGCGACTGCAAGACCGGTCACTTGCGGCGCTAACGTGTCCGCGCGCCCCTTCTGGAGGACCGAGTCCGGGGCGCACTGCGCAGCAGAGGGTGTGGTTAAGCGCTTCCATCAGCGATGATGGAGGCCTTGGAGGGAACTTCGGATAGCACTGCCAAAAACGTCGCTCCATACTGC
>JACMKV010000045.1 GCA_014379915.1 Burkholderiales bacterium | reverse complement strand
GGCCTGCTGAACATCGGTCACGAGGCGATCAAGGGCAATGAAGTCGTCAAACAGGCTTCGGAGTTGTTGCGCGATTCCGGCCTGAACTTTTACGGCAACATCGAAGGCGATGACATCTACAAAGGCACGACCGACGTCGTCGTGTGCGACGGTTTCGTCGGCAATGTTGCGCTGAAAGCTTCGGAAGGGCTGGCGAAAATGCTGGCCAGCTACCTGCGTCAGGAGTTCAAGCGTAATATTTTCACCCGGCTTGCGGGATTGGCGTCGCTGCCGGTAATCAATGCATTCAAGCAACGCGTCGATCCGCGCCGCTATAACGGCGCAAGTCTGCTCGGCTTGCGCGGCATTGTCGTGAAAAGCCATGGTTCGGCCGATGAGATGTCGTTTGAAATCGCGATCGGCCGCGCCGCCGATGAGGTGCGCAACGACGTGCTGCGCGAGATCAGCGAACGCATGGCTACTCTGCACGTCAGCGCGGCATGAGCTACGCACGCATCATCGGCACCGGCAGTTATCTGCCCAAAAAGGTTGTGACGAATCGCGACCTCGAAAGTGTCGTCGATACATCCGACGAGTGGATTTTTACGAGAACCGGCATACGACAAAGGCATATCGCCGATGACAGCGAAACAACCAGCGATCTTGCCCTGCACGCCAGCAAGGCGGCGATCAGCGCAGCGGGCATTGAGCCGCAGGATATCAGTCTGATTATCGTCGCCACGACGACGCCAGACATGGTGTTTCCGAGCAGCGCCTGCCTGTTGCAGGAGAAACTCGGCATTAGCGGCGGGCCGGCTTTTGATGTGCAGGCAGTATGTAGCGGCTTCGTCTACGCACTGGCGATAGCCGACCTGTTCGTCCGCAATGGTCACTGTCGCACTGCGCTCGTTGTCGGCGCAGAAATCTATTCGCGCATTCTCGATTGGTCTGATCGCGGTACCTGCGTGCTGTTTGGCGATGGCGCCGGCGCAGTAGTACTAAACGCCGGCGATACGCCAGGAATTTTATCCTGTCACCTGCATGCCGACGGCAGCCATAGTCGGCTGCTCGCGGTTCCGGGACAGGTCAGCGGCGGCAAGATCAGCGGAAAACCGCTGCTGACGATGGAAGGCAACGCGGTTTTCAAATTCGCCGTGAAGGTGCTGTGCGAACTCGTTGAAGAAACCCTGGCCGCGAATCGATTGCAAAAGTCCGATATCGACTGGCTGGTCCCGCACCAGGCGAATATTCGAATTATCCAAGCTACCGCAAAAAAAATCGGGCTCGGCATGGAGCGCGTAGTCACCACCGTCGACCGCCACGCAAATACGTCCGCCGCGTCGATTCCGCTTGCTCTTGACGAAGCGGTTCGCGATGGCCGCATAAAGGCCGGGCAGCACGTTTTGCTCGAGGGTGTCGGCGGCGGCTTCACGTGGGGCTCGGTATTGGTGCGCTGGTAGAGACGATGAAGCTGCTGATGGTATTTCCCGGACAGGGCTCGCAATCGCTGGCGATGATGGCTGCGTATCAAGGCTTGCCGGCGATTCAGCAAACATTTGAAGAAGCGTCGGATAGTTTGCAGCAGGACTTCTGGAAGCTCGCAGAGCAAGGTCCGGTTGAAAAGCTGAACCAAACCGTCAACACCCAGCCGCTGATGCTGGTAGCGGATGTGGCGATATATCGAGCCTGGCAACAGTTGGGTGGCGCCGTTCCGGTTTTGACGGCGGGACACAGTCTGGGCGAGTATCCGGCGCTGGTAGCTGGTGGCGCGCTTGCTTTGGCCGATGCTTTGCGCTTCGTGCGTCGACGCGCCGAAGCGATGCAGCAAGCGGTTCCAGAGGGTGTGGGCGCGATCGCCGCGATTGTCGGACTCGACGATGCCGCAGTGGTCGCGCTATGCGCCGAGGCAGCAGAAGATCAGCTCGTCGAGGCAGCGAACTTCAATTGCCCGGGCCAGGTCGTCGTTGCCGGGCACAAGGCAGCGGTCGAACGTGCGCTGGAAATTGCGAAGAAGCGTGGCGCGAGAAGAGCGCTGCTGCTGCCGATGAGCGTGCCTTCGCATTGCTCGTTGATGCAGCCCGCGGCAGAGAAGTTGAGCGATGCCTTGCAAGCGCTGCCGCTACGCGCGCCATCCATTCCGGTCATACAAAATGTCGATGCTCGAACGCATGGCAGCGCCGACGAGATCCAGCATGCGCTATTCCGTCAGCTTTCGAATCCGGTGCGCTGGGTCGAGACCATTCAGGAAGCCGCGCGCCAAGGCGTCACGCATATTCTGGAAAGCGGTCCGGGAAAAGTGCTGACCGGCCTGAACAAACGCATCGATGCGACTATGCAATGCGCATCGCTTCACGATACGGAAGCTTTGCGCAAAGCCATGACGATGCTCGCACAGCACGCGCAGGCCAATTGATGCTGCGGGGACAAGTTGCCCTCGTAACGGGAGCCAGCCGCGGCATCGGATTCGCGATTGCCCGGCAACTCGGCCAGCACGGTGCGACGGTAGTCGGTACAGCAACGACTGAGGCCGGCGCTGTCGCCATAACTCGCAGTTTGGCCGATGCGAATATCGCCGGCTGCGGCCTGGTCTTGAATGTCGAAGACGGCGCGCAGTGCGAGCTGGTCGTTCAGGAGACGCAGAAGCGTTTTGGCGACATAACCGTGCTTGTCAACAATGCCGGCATTACCCGCGACAATCTGCTGATGCGCATGAAGGAAACGGAGTGGGACGACATCATGTCGACCAATCTCAAATCCGTTTACCTGCTGAGCAAGCTGGTGTTACGGCCGATGACCAAAGCGCGCGCCGGACGAATCATCAATATCACTTCGGTCGTTGCTGCGATGGGCAACGCCGGTCAGACCAACTACGCGGCGGCAAAAGCCGGTATGATCGGCTTCAGCAAGTCTCTGGCGCGCGAACTCGGCAGCCGCAACATCACGGTCAACTGCGTCGCGCCGGGTTTCATAGAAACCGACATGACACGCGCCCTTGCGCCTGCGCAACGCGAATCGCTGCTCCAGCATATTCCGCTCGGCAGACTGGGAAGCGCCGAAGACGTCGCGGCGGCGGTTTTGTTCCTGGCGACGCCGCAGGCATCGTATATCACCGGCAGCACGATACATGTGAACGGAGGAATGCGCATGGATTGAACCGGTTCATGTTCTGTAACAACACTAAGTTTGCTAAAATCGCGGCTTGTTGCTGGCCTCCGGCCGGCATTCTATGAGAGGCGGATAACTAGATGGATAACGTTGACCAGCGTGTGAAAAAAATCGTTGCCGAGCAGTTGGGCGTCAACGAAGCAGAAGTGAAGCAAGAGTCGTCATTTGTAGACGATCTCGGCGCCGATTCGCTCGACACCGTCGAACTTGTCATGGCGCTCGAAGAAGAATTCGAATGCGAAATTCCCGATGAGGAAGCGGAAAAAATAACGACCGTGCAGCAGGCCATAGACTACATCAGCACTCATTCCAGCTAAAGCTCGGCCCTACGTATCGAATGTTGAAGCGCGGATGTCCAAGCGCAGAGTCGTAATCACCGGGCTCGGCATTGTTTCGCCAGTTGGCAACAGCGTGGCGGAGGCTTGGGCGAATGTAATAGCAGGAAAATCCGGAATTACACGCGTCACGCGGTTTGACGTGGCCGCGTACAGCTCGCAAATCGCTGGTGAAGTCAAGAATTTCGATGTCGAACGCTACCTGCCGTCGAAGGATGCGCGGCGGATGGACACTTTCATCCACTATGGTATGGCGGCGGCGATCGATGCGATCAAAGACTCCGGCATCGAGGTAACCGAGCAGAATGCCGAGCGCATCGGCGTCAATGTCGGTTCAGGCATCGGCGGCTTGCCGATGATTGAAGATACCCATCTAGCCGCATTGCAGGGCGGTCCACGCAGGATTTCCCCGTTTTTCATTCCGGGGACCATCGTCAACATGATTTCGGGCAATCTTTCGATCCTCTATGGCCTGAAGGGGCCAAACCTGGCGATCGTGACTGCTTGCACGACCGGCACCCATTGCATAGGCGATTCGGGGCGTCTGATCGAATATGGCGACGCGGACATCATGATCGCCGGCGGCGCCGAGTCGACGGTCTCGCCTCTCGGTATCGGCGGTTTTGCGGCAGCGCGCGCGCTTAGCACACGTAATGACGACCCGTCGACGGCAAGCCGGCCCTGGGATCGCGACCGCGACGGTTTCGTGCTCGGCGAAGGCGCCGGCGTTCTCGTGCTCGAAGAGATGGAGCATGCCAGGGCCCGCGGCGCCCACATTTATGCCGAACTCGTCGGCTTCGGCATGAGCGCCGATGCCCATCACATGACGGCGCCTTGTGAAGACGGCGAAGGCGCCGCGCGGTGTATGAAAAACGCGTTGCGCAACGCCGGTATTGCCGCAACCGAGGTCGATTACATCAACGCGCATGGCACGTCGACGCCGCTTGGCGATTTCGCGGAAACGGTGGCGGTCAAGCGTTGCTTTGGCGAACACGCGTATACGCTAAAGGTCAGCTCGACGAAATCGATGACCGGACATCTGTTGGGCGCCGCCGGCGGTGTAGAAGCAGTGTTTTCAGCGCTTGCCATCAAACATCAGATCGCGCCGCCAACCATCAACATCTTCAATCAGGATCCGCAGTGCGACCTGGACTACGTGGCAAACAGTGCGCGCGAGATGAAGATCGACGTCGCGTTGTCCAACTCGTTCGGGTTCGGCGGCACCAACGGCAGCCTCGCTTTCGCCAAAGTTTGAACCGCGGCGCTTCCGGACCGTAACAACGCTTCGCTTCCCCCATGACTGTGCTGGTCAACGGCGTCAGGCGCGATGAAATTTCCGTGCACGACCGCGGGCTCGCGTATGGCGACGGCGTATTCCGCACGTTACGCGTCGAATCCGGAAAAGCGCAATGCTGGGACTGGCACTTCGGCAAGCTGCACGCCGATTGCACGGCAATTGGCATTGTCTGCCCGGATCGGACCGTCCTCGACGCCGAAGTTGCCGAGCTTGCCGGCGACCATCGCGACACCATCATCAAGATCGTTGTCACGCGCGGCGCCGGCGAGCGAGGGTATGCGCCGCCACGGAATCCCGGCGCTACCCGCATCCTGTTGACAGCGCCGTTGCCTGTGTACCCCGAGCGCAATTACGACTTTGGTATTTTCGCGCGCATCTGTTCGCTGCGGCTCGCATTCCAGCCGCGGCTCGCCGGGATAAAGCATTTGAACCGTCTCGAAAACGTACTGGCGCGAGCCGAGTGGGACGATCCTGAAATCGCCGAGGGCTTGCTGCAGGACGCCGATGGAAACGTGGTCGGCGCAACCATGTCGAATTTGCTGATGGTAGAGCAGGGCGCTTTGATAACGCCTGATTTGACGCGCTGCGGCGTCTCCGGCGTTCAGCGCGCTCGAGTGATCCAGGCCGCGGCACAACACCGTATGCCAGTGAAAATCGAGTCGATCGCCCTCGATCGAATGCTGCGCGCCGATGAGCTAATCCTGGTCAACAGCGGCTTCGGCGCGTGGCAGATTCGTCGGATAGGCGAGGCAAGTTGGCGGGCCGGCGCGCATATCAATACTATCCGGCGGTGGTTGCGTGACCAGGGCTAAGCGTTATGCAGCGCTGCTGGTGGCGCTCGTATTCGGGCTGGCGCTCGCGGCGGCAGGATGGTTGGCGTATTACGCACATCAACCGTTACAGCCAGCGCGACTGCCGCTGTCGTTCACGCTCGAGAAAGGCAGCAGCCTGCGCAGCATAGCCAATCAACTGGTGGGTTACGGGATCATCGGCAAGCCCTGGCAATTCATAGCACTCGCCCATGTTTTAGGGCAGGCGACAAAAATTCAGGCGGGAAGTTACGAACTGACAGCCGTCGTCACCCCGCTGCAGTTGCTCGACAAGGTCACGCGCGGCGAGGTCAGCCAAAGCCAGATCACTTTTATAGAAGGGTGGACGTTCAAGCAGTTGCGCGAGGCTCTGCAAGAACACCGCGCACTCAAGCACGATACGTCCGCCATGAGCGACGCCGAGATTTTGCAGGCGTTAGGTGTGCATAACTCTTCGCCCGAGGGCCTGTTTTTCCCGGACACCTATTCGTTCCAGAACGGCGCCAGCGATTTGAGCATTCTGAGGCGAGCGAATCTCGCGATGCAGTCGCGCATCGACGAACTGTGGGGAATACGCGCCGCAGGCCTGCCCTTCGCTAAACCCTACGAAGCGCTGATTCTCGCATCCATCGTCGAGAAGGAAACCGGCGCCGACAGCGAGCGCGCCATGATCGCAGCAGTTTTCGTGAACCGTCTGCGGCTCGGCATGAAGCTGCAAACCGATCCAAGCGTGATTTACGGGATTGGCGACAAGTTTGACGGCAATCTGCGCAAACGCGATCTCTCCGACGACCATCCGTACAACACGTATACACGTGCCGGTTTGCCGCCGACCCCGATCGCCATGCCCGGCCTCGCCGCACTGACTGCGGTGTTCAATCCGGCGTCGAGCGCGGTCTTGTATTTCGTATCGAGAGGGGATGGCAGCTCGGCGTTCTCGACGTCTCTGGCAGAGCACAATCGCGCCGTGAACGAATTCCAGAAAGCCCGGAAACGCAAGCCGTGACGACGGGAAAATTCATCACTCTCGAAGGCATCGACGGCGCCGGCAAAAGCAGCCATGCCGAGTGGCTCCTCGATCGCTTGCGCAGCGGTGGCCGTGACGTCAAGCTGACTCGCGAGCCGGGCGGGACCGCGCTCGGCGAGAAGCTTCGCGAGC
>JACMKV010000381.1 GCA_014379915.1 Burkholderiales bacterium | reverse complement strand
GTGTCGGCCGCGATGAAGATGCTGAACATTCTGGAAGATGTGCCCGACTCGTCGGCGAATATGCGCGCGAGCGTCATCGGCGAGGGAACCAGTATATTGCTGCGTTTGTTATCGCCGATCACGCCGCATATCGCTTCGGCGCTCTGGACAGAGCTCGGTTTCGCTGCCGACATCATCGACGCGCCGTGGCCCGAGGTCGATGAAGCCGCGCTGGTGCAGGACGAGATCGAGCTAGTCCTGCAAGTCAACGGCAAGCTGCGCGGCAATCTGCGCGTCGCGGCAAGCGCTGAACGCGCTGTGATCGAACAGCTTGCGCGCGCGCACGAGCAGGTCGAGAAATTTTCTGAAGGCCGGCCGGTCAAAAAAGTCGTCGTGGTGCCCGGGCGACTGGTGAACGTAGTGGTTTGAGGAGGAAGGATGAAGGCATCCGGGGATGAAGTTGCAAGCTTGCAGGATGAAAGTAAAGGAACCTCTGAACAACTCCCTATCGCTGTCATTCCCGCGAAGCTTGTCCCAGCAGGCCTTAAGCCGGGAGCGGGAATCCAGGGTTTTCTTAACTGTCGGAATATGCAAAGCTTCTGGATTCCCGCCTGCGCGGGAATGACAACTTATTTGGAGCTTCCTAAACGTCGCAGGCATGCGCCGCTGCTTCTCCATGATTTTGCGGGACGAAGAGGGGATTCGAGAAGCGATGAGAGAAAGAATTCGGCCTTTTTCCGCCTTCGCCCTTACCTCATTCTTGGCCTTTGCCTCGCACTGAGCTCGTGCGGCTTCCATCTGCGCGGCCAGCAGACCCTGCCATTCGATACGCTGTACATTGCCGGCGATCCATCTTCGGCCTTCATTGCCGAGATGCAGCGCGTCGTGCGGGGCGGCACCGGCACCGAGATCGTCGACCGGCCCGAAGATGCCGAAGCCATCTTGCAGATCTTCAACGAAGTGCGCGAGAAGACCATTCTGTCGCTGAGTGGCTCGGGGCGCGTGCGCGAATTCGAGATTCGCTATCGCGTGCTGTTCAGCCTGCGCGACGCGAAGGAAAACATCCTGATCCCGAACGGCGAAATCGTGCTCGATCGCGATTACACGTTCAACGACACGCAGATCCTCGCCAAGGAGCAGGAGGAGGCAGCGCTGTTTCGCGATATGCAAAGCGATGCTGTGCGCCAATTGTTGCGCCGGTTGCGGGCAGTTGAAGGCCTGCCAGTGACGCCGGCAAAGGGCTAGTCGCCGCCGAGACGATGCGCGTCGATTCCGAACAGTTGCCGCAGCATTTGCAGCGCGGCCTGAAGCGTATCTACACGGTGCATGGCGACGAGATTCTGCTCGCGCTCGAAGCCGCTGACCGCATTCGCGCCGACGCACGCCGGGCCGGATATGCCGAGCGCGAACTGCTGGTCGCTGAAGCAAACTTCAACTGGGCGCAATTGGCGAGCTTCGGCAGCAATTTGTCGCTGTTTGCAGCGAAGCGACTGCTGGAACTTCGCATCCCTTCTGGCAAGCCGGGCGTGGACGGCAGCGAAGCGCTGCAAGGCTTCGCGGCAAAGCTGCCGGCAGATGCGCTCGTACTGATCATGCTCCCCAGGCTCGATCGTCAGACGCAGACATCGAAGTGGTTCACCGCTCTGGAACGTGCGGGCGTAGCCGTCGCCGCCGAAGCGGTCGAGCGCGCGCGTCTGCCGCAATGGATCGCCGGCCGGCTTTCTCTGCAGCAACAGCGCACCGATGCGGGGACGCTCGGTTTCATCGCTGAGCGCGTCGAGGGCAATCTGCTGGCGGCGCACCACGAAGTGCAAAAACTGGGCTTGCTGTTTCCACCCGGCGCGCTCGATTCCGAGGCAGTAAAAAACGCGGTGCTCGACGTCGCTCGCTACGACGTCTTCAAACTCGGTGAGGCGCTGCTTGAAGGCGATCCGGTCAGGCTGATCCGCTTCCTCGATGGCTTGCGCGGTGAAGGCTTCGCGCCTCCGCTGGTGCTGTGGGCGATGAGCGAAGAAATTCGCGCGCTGGCGGGCGTGATACGTCGTGTCGAAACCGGCGAGGCTGTGCCGGAAGCGCTGCGCGCGTGCCGGGTGTGGGGCAAGCGCCAGGACCTGGTGCGTGCGGCGATACGGCGCCTCGGTTTGAGCGATGCCGAGGACGCGCTGCTCCACGCGGCAAAAATCGACCGCATGATAAAAGGACTGCTGGACGGCAACGTCTGGGACGAGTTCGCGCGGCTCGCGCTACGATCATTTTGCCGCGCGCGCAAGACGCTTGCACGCGCCTGAGATCGCGTTCACCAGCGGTCTTTCGCAAGACTATAATCACTCCTTCTGGAGCAACTACGATGGATATCCAATCCTATATGCATGGCGTCGGCCGCGCCGCGCGCGAAGCCTCGCGCGTGATGGCGCGCGCTGACACCGCAACCAAAAATAAAGCGTTAAACGCGATGGCCGATGCGATTGTGGGCGACGCCGGACGTTTGCTCTCCGCCAATCGCGCAGATATGGAACGCGCACGCAGCAACGGCCTCGACGCGGCCATGCTCGACCGCCTCGCGCTCTCGCAAAAAGGTGTAGCCGCGATGGCCGAAGGCTTGCGGCAGATCGCGCAGCTTGCCGATCCGATCGGCGAAATCAGCGGCCTGAATTATCGGCCGTCGGGCATCCAGGTGGGCAAGATGCGCGTGCCGCTCGGCGTCGTCGCGATTATTTATGAATCGCGCCCGAACGTGACGGCGGATGCGGCGGGCTTGTGTTTGAAATCCGGTAACGCCGCAATTCTGCGCGGCGGTTCGGAGGCGATCAAATCCAACCAGGCGATCGCGGTTTGCGTGCACGAAGGTCTGCAAGCGGCGGGGTTGCCGGAAGCTGCGGTACAAATCGTCGAGACTACCGATCGCGCCGCGGTGGGCGAACTGATCGCCATGCACGACTATGTCGATGTCATCGTGCCGCGCGGCGGCAAAGGCCTGATCGAACGCATATCGAACGAGGCGCGCATCCCCGTCATCAAGCATCTCGACGGCATATGCCATGTGTATATCGACGATCGTGCCGATCTCGATAAGGCAGTGCGCATCGCCGACAACGCCAAAACCCAGCGCTATGGCACTTGCAACACGATGGAAACGCTGCTGGTCGCGCAGGACATTGCGAAGCCGGTTCTGACGCAGCTGTGCCGGATATATTTCGAGAAAGGCGTAGAGCTGCGGGGCGACGAAGCAGCGCGCAAGCTTATTCCGCAGATGAAAGCGGCAAGCGAGGAAGACTGGTCGACCGAATATCTGGCGCCGATCCTGAGCGTGCGCGTGGTTTCCGGACTGGATCAGGCGATCGAGCACATCAACACCTATGGCTCGCAGCACACCGATGCGATCGTCACCGAGGACTATTCTCGCGCGCGCCGCTTCCTGCGTGAAGTCGATTCGAGTTCGGTGATGGTGAATGCGTCGACGCGTTTCGCCGATGGTTTCGAATACGGTCTCGGCGCGGAAATTGGCATCTCGACCGACAAGATTCACGCGCGCGGTCCGGTCGGGCTCGAAGGGCTGACGTCGCAGAAATATATCGTGCTCGGCGAGGGGCAGGTGCGTGCCTGATCCAAGGCAGACTGCGCATCGGCCGGTGAGGGATTTCGCGCAATGCGCAAGATCGATGTCCTGATGCCGGATATCGGCGATTTCAAGGACGTTCCGGTCATTGAGATTCTGGTCAAACCCGGCGACGCGGTGCAGGCCGAGATTTGCTGATTACACTGGAGTCGGACAAGGCGGCGACGGACATCCCGTCGCCGCAAGCGGGTGTGGTCAGCGAGTTGCAGGCGAAGGTCGGCGACAGGATTTCGGAAAGTGGTCTGATTTTGCGGTTGGAGACGGCGCACGATGTAACCAGCGCCGCACGCCCCCTCGCTTCGCTCTCCCCGGCTCGCTTTTTTTCAAAGGGGGGATTCCGGAGATGAGACGGTGCTCGCGCTCGAAATGGGCGCCGCCGCCGAAGACATGGCGCTGACCATCATCCGCATCCGACATTGTCGGAAACGATTTTTTTGCAGT
>JACMKV010000044.1 GCA_014379915.1 Burkholderiales bacterium | reverse complement strand
GGCTCGAGCAGATCGCGCACGGTAGGCACCGAACCGTTATGCCCGTACGGCGCGCGCAGCCAAAGCCCGTCGAGCGGCATGTTGGCGTAGCCGAAAGTCTTGCGGAAACCCTTGAAGCGCCAGTCGTAGCCGGCGTAGACGGATCCGAGATTCGCGGCGAGATCGGCAGTGAAGGAATCGAGGCGTCCCCGATCGGTGCCGATCTCCGCGATCGGCGTCACATGGCCGACGCGCGCGCCTTTGAAATCGGCGCCGCTCTGGCCGTGACAATCGGCGCAATAGGCTTGATAAATCGACTCCCCGCTCAAAGCGATCTCGCGGTCGATCGCATACGGATAGACCGGCGGTTTGACATCGAGCAGCCACGCTTCGAGTCGGCCGATCGCCTTCAGATCGATGGTCGGCGGCGTTGCGCCGGTGCCGAACGCGGCGTTCTTGTTGCGCTCCTCCGATACCGTGTTGTTGCCGTCCCAATGCAACTGCATCGGCTGGCCGTCGTCGCGCTGTTTACGCGGCCGCTGCAGCCAGATCGACGGGAAGTCCGCGGCGCCACGCAGCTCCTGCGCCGGCAATTGGTCGAACGGGAAATTGAACAGCACTTTGGATGCGCTGAACGTGTCCACGCGGCCCGGCCCCCAGTCCGGCTGCTTGCGCATGAACGAAAAACGTCCGCGCAGCGTGAGCACGCGTTCGCGCATCAAGGCGATCGCAACCGGATAGACGAGATAACGGTCGAGCAAGCCCAGATCAGCGCCCAGGCTTTGAATTTCCGGAATGATGAACTCCGGCGTGAATTTCTGATCCGCCGCGCATTCGAAGAAAAATTCCTGGAAGCCCATGAGATCGAAAGTATTCGCCGGCATCCCGGTATAAACCATCGGCTTGCTTTGCGGCGCATCGCGCACCGTACTGGCATGGCAGGCCGCACAATTCAGAAACACGCGATCGATTCCCATGTGGCGCCGCTTCGAGACGCCTACCGGAAGATCCCTGCCCTCCTCGAAAATCATTCCCAGCGACGCATAACCCTGGCCGGGCAGATAGTCCGCGCAGACCTGCGGCAACGCTTGCCAGACCCAGTACGGAAAGCCCAGATTGCGCTCGCCGCCGGTCGAGCCATATTTGAAATGTTCGGCGATATCCTCGTAGGCGACCGGCTCGTCGCGGCTGAATTGCCATCCGACATAGGCCGCGATCAGCAGCGGAGCCGCGATCGCGATCGCCAGCACGCACGCGAGCACGATGCGGCAACGTTTGCAAACGGGTTTGGAATCGGCGGTTTTCATCGCGCGCCTGCCGGAAGGTCGCCCAGACATGGGCTCAGGTTTTCGTAGCCGCTGGCGAGGACGCGCTCGGGCGTCTCGGAACGGGATTTGAGGATCTCGGCGGCTGCGTTCTTGAGGCCATGGAGTTCCGCGCTGTTTTTCCAGTCGCCGGGATCGAAGTTCAAGGCATGTAAAGCCTGTTCCGGAGGCATCGGCGTTTTTGCTCGGGCTTCAAGGGGCATTTGCCACATGTGCAGCCGATAAAAAATCCGCTGCGCGCAACTGTCGAGATTGGCTGCGACTTGCTCCGCACTGCCGTACAAAAAGTTTGGCGGGAACGGCTCGGGCGTTTGATGACAGGGCGCACAGAATCGGAACAGCGGGTCGGCGCCGCCGATTGCAATCTTGGCAACCTTGCTCTGACCGCCGCCATCGCGCCGCGCCGCTACCATGTCGGCGATGCCAGTGTCATTAACGCAGCACCAGTCGAGCGCCGGCATGCCGAGCTCCCGAAACAACGCCGGCATGGCAACCGCGCGGCGGAACGGCTGATCGGAAAAGACATCGGTACCGTTCGCCGTAGTGGACAAGCTGCTGATCGCGGCACGCAGCGGCGCGAAGTCGCCGAGCACCTCTACGGTTGCGAAAGCGCTACCGGGATCGGCCCAATCGAAAGCTATGGCGGCGATTGCGTTGCCGTCCGCGAGCCGCGCATGCAGCCGGCTGTTGCTTTGATAGGCCGGCGCCAGCCAACGCTGAGCGCTCGCCCCCCAATCCTCACCGCCCTCGCCGCCGCGCAAATCGAGATCGACAAATTCTTCGCCAGCCAGCGCCAAACGATCGACGACACCTCTGACCGTCTTGCCCGGCTCGGCGTAGATGCGCGCGCTCAAGGCAAGCCCGGCGCCGGCCGGCTCGCGGCAGTCGAAGGCGATGCGGTGGCGCGTGCCCCGGGTGACCCTGCAGCGGCTTTGATATTTGCGCCGCGCCGAAAATTTCGAGCCGGTGGCGAACAGATGGGCATCGATGCGCGCAATGTCGGAACTGGCCAGAAACCCGGCAATCCCGGCAACCGCCTGTTCAACGTTGGCAGGCCGATCGCCACGCCATGTTGCGAGCGGCGGGCGCGGATTCAGCGGCTCGAAGCGCGCAGAAATATGCGGATGAATCAGCGGATCGCGGTTCGGCAGATCGGGGTCGGGAATAGGGATGCCAGCGGGCCATTTCTCGCGCCAGATTTTGGCGAATACCGGTTCATCGACGCGTCGCGCGTGTCCGCCGCTTAAAGCGTAGCGCAGCGCGAGCGCGAACCATTCGGCGCGGCAAGCGCGCGCCGCGTCAGTATTACTGCCGCACGCTGCGCGCCAAAGCTGCTGGTAAACCGCCAACAGGTTGGCGCGGTCGGTCGCGTCATCGATCGCATTGGGCACGTCGACTCCGCGTTCGATCGTCACTCCGTAAAAATCGCGCCGCTCTTTTTCGAGCCGTGCGGCGATTGCCGGATTGGCATTGGTCTCGCTCCATAACGCGCGCGCGAATATCGGCCCGCCATTCTGGTGGCACGACAGGCACAAGGTCCGGCTCGCGTAAACCACGCGCGGCGCCGCGCCCTCGCGATAGTCTTTGACGATTTGAAATTCGAAGCGCCCGGCGGCCTCGTTATAGCTGATGACTTCAATCACGCCGGCCTTCTCGTGGTAGCCGAGATACAGGCGGTCCTTGAGCAGCATTCCCGAACGGCCGTCGGCCCAGGCCGGGTCGGAATCCACAGCCGCGACCACGCGCGGATATTTGAAAAATTCCGGAGCGGCGGCATCGCGCTGCAAGGAACGACCGCTCGGAATCAATACCAGCTTGAGTGCAGGCATGCCGGGGCCGTTGCGAGCGAGCGTGGTTTCGATGTCATCGACCAAGGCAGAAAAAGGAAACGTTATGCGATAGGCGGTTTCCTGAGCGAACAGAAAATCAAACAACGAACGCCCCGAAGACGGCAGATCCGGCTCTGGCCAATCTGGATCGGCCACCGGGATAGCGACGCCAGCTTCATGCCGCGACGATTCCGAACGCTCGGCTGGCGCCGATGGAACAGCAGTCTGCGCCGCGGCATGCGGCGTTTGACCCAAAGCTGCCGAGCTTGCCAAGAGCGCGATCATCACAACGCGTTCACCAAGGTTCATTTCCCCGCGAGCGTGCCGAATAGCTGGAATTCGTACGCGGATGCTTCCTCCCCGCCGCGGTACGCGGACAGCAATCTCACTTTCAAGTACCGGGCCTTGGCCGGTGGAAACTTGAATTCCTGATACGGTGTTTTAAACAGCTTGACGTTTTGCGTGGTGAATTTTCCGATGGACTCGAAACGGCCGGTCGGACCGTCATCGGCGGCCAGCAGTTCGAACTCTTTGATGTTCCATTCGGCGGTGCCGGGAATCAGGGCGGTAAAGGTATCGAAAATCGCCAGCTGCTCGTCGCGAAACGCAAACACCCCTTCGCCCTTGATGTAAACGTGATCCTCTTTGCCGTCTATCGTTTTCGCCCAACTGTCGCTCGACGCGACCACTATCTGACCGCCGTCTTCGCTTGCCAGCAGGTTGGCCGTGCCTGTCGCCGCTGGCTTTGCGCTCGCGATCTTGGTGGCCAGTGGCTGATCGACGATTTGAGAGGAGGAGGCCCGCGGTGCCGGCGCGTTTGGTGGCGCCAGCCCGTTTGTTGGCGACGGCTCATTGCGCAACGGCTGATCCTGCAACGGCTCGCGGAATGCGTTCTGCTCTGCTTTGCCGTTGGGGCTCGACCACCCCGCTCCGCGTTGATTGAGCAACCAGGCCGAGCCAGCCAACCCAAGCAGCACGGCGCCGGCGATCGCCGCGATGGTGGTAATTTTCCGGCCTGCCCTGGTTGGCGATGAAGCAGCGCCGGGGCCCGCTTTCGCGCGCATCAAATTCGAGTGACCGGGATCGGCGTTCACCATGAGTTCGATGGATTTGAGCAGCCCGGCGAACTCACGATGTCGGGTTTCTCCATCCCAGTCGGTCAGATTGGCCGACTGGATGCGCTTGAACTCGATAGGCAATGGGGCATTCTCGATGATCGCGGGAACAAGAATGTCGCGCGCCTGAGCTTCGGCAGCCTCGGTCTTGACCCAATTCGATTTGACCGAAGCTTGCGACCACAGCACGATCACGCATTTAGCGGCGTTCAATGCCTCCTGTATCACCTCGTCGAATATGCGTCCCGGCGGTATCGTTCGATCCCACCATACCGAATAGCCGCGCGCAATCAGCGTTTCGGCGAGCAGTTGGGCTTTTTCCCGGTCTGCGCTGGCGTAGCTTACGAACAGGTCGGCCATTCTGATCCCTCAAGCTTGTGAACTTGCCCGCATCGCGCTGATGACACGCGCCACGCGGCGCCCACTTACCCGGCGGTCACCACTCTTTGCTGCGTTCCGGTCCAACAGTCCTCGGCGCTGATTCCAGTCTTGCCAAACGACGAGCCGTCGCGCTTCGCGATCTCTTCGTTATACAAGGTAAAATTTAGGGCGAACGCGCGATCCAGGTAAGCTCGGCCCAGATAGAACCCGGGGCGCACCATGCGAATTTCGTCGCGCACTTTAAAACCGCGCCGGCCGGCGAGAAAATCGGGCTGCTCGCGATAACCTTCGATCTCATCGGTGAACGCATAATCGATGATGATGGATTCGCGCCGGCTATCGAGCAGGCTTTGTCCACAGTACAGTTTTGCCGGAAACAACAGCCATGCGTCGCGCCCGCCGACCGTGATCTTCGGGATGTCGGCGAGCGGCCCGTCGATCACTGGCGCCAACACGGCGAGATCCTCGATGCGGTTGCGCAAAACCCGCTGGTCGCGGTAAAACACTTTGCCCTTCCACAGCGTTTCACCGAGAAGGTCGAGCTTCCGCACTTTCAGGTTGACGGCGAATCCCTTGAGACCGCCGCCCGCGATTTCCGAAAGCCGGGCTTTGCCGCTGGCGCCCCTGGCGAAAAACAAATCGCCCTCGAATGCGCCGTCGGGGATCGGCCCCGCGCTGAGCCGCGCATAAATTTGATCGATCTGCTCCTGCTCGAGACCGGCCAGATAGCGCGGTGTGATTTTTTCAAGGTCCGCGGGAGTCAGCGGATAGCGATATTCGAGTTCCGCGAAATCGGCTTTGCGTGCGTACTCGGCGCCGTAGGGAGCGAATGTGATATCGGGCCTGGAAGCAAACTTGTCCACCAGCCAACCGCAGCCGCCGAGCAACTGCGAGCAGAAAACCCAAAGCAGGATGTTGCGCAATTGCATAGCTCGTCTCCCGGGTTCGTTCATGCCCGCAAGACTGACGCGAGCGCGTTAACTCTAAGGAACCTCAGATTAGTGCCGTTCGCCCTGAGCTTGTCGAAGGGCCAGCGCACAACTCGCTGATTGAGTGAGGTCCACCATTCATGGTTTGCTTTGACAGGCCCAGCACAGGCTAGCTCACCGTGAACGGAGGACTTAATCAGAGCCGCCTTCGGCTGTAACCCGGCGATTCGGACGGCGACCGTGGCGAAAACTTGCAGAGCTTGTTCGCGCGCCCGGGCCCTGCTGTTCACGTGCTATTCATAGGGTTGCCAGAAACGCGATCAGCGCTTTTTTGTCTGGCTCCGGCAAATCCTCACCGAAGCGATGCCCGGCATTTTCGACGTCGGCTGCGCACGAGCTGTAAATCCCGGCGGCCAGATGCGGCCTCTTTCTGATCGCATCGAGCATACTTTTGGGATCGGCGAGAATTTCGTTGGCGACTTCGCGCATGTCGCCGGCAAGCTTGCGGCCTTCCGCTTCGCCGAGCTGTTTCGTCATTCTGGTTTCCAGCAGCGAAGGCTGGGTCTTGGCCAGAACCAGATCGACGAGGAACGGCTTGTGCTGGAAATTGCCGAGCAGTCCCGAATTGCGGCCTTGAGGAACCGTGAGATCGAAGCCGAAAATTTTCTTCTCTTCGCTTCCGTCCCATAGCTTGGGCCCGATGTCGAGGACGATGTCGTGATCGAGCTTGGTGATCTTCGGCACGCGCTGCCGGGGGTTGAGCAAGTCGTGCATCGAGGCTTTGTAGAGGTCAAACCTGCCTTGCACACTGGGATCGAATGCAATGCACTCGGGTGCGCCCGCTTTCAGCAAATTGTTTTCAGCCGAGACATAGGGCGAACGGTAAAAGTCGTTCTTCTTGTTTTTCGGCTTGCCGCACAGCTCGGGGCCGAGCGCATTGTTGTGCAGGAATGGCGCGTGCGCCCACAGATTCAGCAACGAGACATTCCGGTAATAGCCGCGCCCGCCGTCGGCGTTTTCCTTAAGGTTGCCATCGATGCTTTTGGCGCGCTGCGTCTCCGAAGCGAAGCCTTCCCATACATGGCCCTTCATATGATTCGAATGCAGGGCGCGGCAATGAAAAGTGCCGACTTCAGAGGCCGGTATCAGTTGATCGTTGCCCAGCCAATCCTGGCGCAACCCGGTTTTGTCGGAGACCGCGCGAAAATCGCGGTTCTTGAACGGCCCGGCCTCGGCCTCGGGCACGCTCGAATGGCAGCTGGCACACTTTTCCGCGAACACGAGTCTGCCGCGCGCGACCGCGTTTTCGCCGAATTCCGCTTCGAGCTCTTCGACAAGATCGTTATAGTCGAAGCGCGCATTCGCGTCTTTTGCTTTTAGCTCGTTGGCGCGGGCGGCGTGCAGATCCGCCGCATGCGCCTCGGCCGACAGCAGGAAATCGAGAATATTGGGCAGACGGTCTTCGATCGCGCGAAAGTTCGGACAATCGCGCCGGCATTGCCCGATATCGAACGGCGTCTGACCGAAGTTGCGACTGTTCGGATCGAGTTGCCGCAAATCGGTCAGATGATTGACCCAGCACTGCTCGGAACACGAGCCGATGTTGAAATAAACGCGCTGTATCGCTTCCTGCGCGCCCGTCGAGTCGGAGCCGTCTTTCAGAATATGGTGTATGCCTTTTTCCTTTTGCTCGCCCTTACGCCAGCATTTTCCGTCCTGCCCCGGCTCGCACCAGCACGCGCTTTCGTTCGCCGCACAAGCGTTAGTCTTGCGCCACTTGACGATTACCTCTTCAAACGTCGGGCGATGTTTGATGTTGATCAGCGCGTTGATGGTGCCGGGATTGTTGACCTGATCGGTCGGCACCGCCGAGGTATCGGAGGCGCCGGGACGCGCGTGTGAAAACACCTGCCACTCAAGACTGTCTTGCGGCATGCCTGAAACCATCACTTCGGAAATGCGGATGTATTGGTTGCCGACCGCGCCGCGTATGTTTTGCCATTGCGGATGCGCCGGGTCCTGCGGCGGGTTCGCGGGATCAAACGCGATATGACAGGCGCCGCACGCCATGCCGATGCGAAACGGCGGCTCCAGCGAAGCGTCGGCAAGATGACTGACTCTTGCATCCGACTGCCCCGCGCTGGCGCTGAGCCTGGTGTTGTAACCGTCCCAACTGGCGGTGCCGCGGTTCAGCTTGCGCCACTTTTCGGCGTCGAAACGCGGGTTGGGAAATTTCCGGAAGCCGAGCGCGCCGGTCGACGTACCGAAAGCAAGATCGCAGGAAGATTGACGTTTGGCTTGCGCGTGCAGATCGCCGGCGGGCAACGCGCCATCCTCGAAATCACAAGCCGGATCGCGGTAGCCGCTTTTGCCCACGTACTTGAGGAGTTCGGCGTCGCCCGGGCAATAATCGAAGCCGTAAGTTTCCTCAAGGCTTTTCGCGGGACAGTTTTCCGCGCCGGGCTGACAGCATTCGGGGTCGTTGATTAAACCCCAGGCTCGAAAGCGATCATCGCGTTCTTTCGAATTCAGCACACGAAACCAGTCGATCAAGACGCCGATCCGCTGCTGAAACACATAGGTATGGAAGCGATCGTTACCGGCGGTCGCTTTGTACCAGATCTCCCGGCCGGCGCGCTCGCCAGGCGACAAGCCAGCTTCGCCGAGGCGGAAGCCGGGATCGTCGTAATTCCGCTGTAAAGGGGGGCTGTCTGAAGTAACAGCAGGCGGGGTGTTCTCGCCGGGGGAAGCAAATGCGGCGAAAATTCCAAAAAGCAATGAAGCGATGAGCAATAAACGTTTCATCGTTCTCCTTCCTGTCAGCCGAAGAGATCCAGTTTATCGCTATCGTCCCATCCGCCTGCATAACATCGTGCTACTGGAATATTCAAAGTCTAAGCCGATGTTCGGCCGGCGTAAAGCGTGTCCTGGCCGAGAGCCGCAATTCACAACACCCTCCGCGCCGGCGGGAAATGCGCCTGTCACGCTCCTGTATAATCGTGCTTTTTTCAAGGCGCCCAGCATGGAATCCGAACAAATCAACGCCATCGCCAATCAGTTGCACGACCTGAACGCTCGTGCAACGGACCTGCGGGGGTTTCTTTGACTTCGATACCAAGCAGCAGCGGCTGACCGAAGTCGTCGCTTTAAGCGAAGACCCGGCCAGCTGGAGCGACAACAAGCGCGCGCAGGAGCTCGGGCGCGAGCGGAAATCCCTGGAAGCCATCGTAACGGCGCTAATCGAGCTCAATCAGGACTTGCGCGACGCATCGGAGCTGTTCGAAGTCGCGCGCGCCGAGGACGATGATGAAACGTTGACCGCGCTAGGCGCCGACGCCGCCCGGCTCGGACAAACCGTGGCGGACATGGAATTCCGCCGCATGTTCGCCAACCCGATGGATCCGAACAATTGCTTCGTCGACATCCAGTCGGGCTCGGGCGGGACCGAGGCGCAGGACTGGGCGGCGATGCTCGAGCGCATGTATTTGCGCTACGGCGAGCGGCGCGGCTTCAAGACCGAAGTTCTCGAGGAATCCGCGGGCGAAGTCGCGGGCATCAAGGGCGCAACGCTGAAAATTTCCGGCGATTACGCATACGGCTATCTGCGCTCCGAATCCGGCGTGCACCGGTTGGTGCGCAAATCGCCGTTCGATGCGAGCGGCCGCCGCCATACGTCGTTTGCCAGCGTATTCGTTTACCCGGAAGTCGACGAGACGATAGAAATCGCGATCAATCCCGCCGATTTGCGGATCGACACGTTTCGCGCAAGCGG
>JACMKV010000380.1 GCA_014379915.1 Burkholderiales bacterium | reverse complement strand
TGGCAGAACGGGGTGCTGACCCGAGCGCTGATCAGCGATGAATTTCGTTTGCTCACAAAAACGGCCAAGACCTTTTGCTTTGATTTTGCCGATGCAACTTACCGCGCGGCGCCGGGAAAAAGTTAAAAGCATCGAACGCGAAGCGCTCCGCGCCGACGGCAAACGCGTACACATTTGGTCGTGCCGCGCCGCTGTTCGACCGCGAAGGCGCTGTGCGCGGCGTAATCCGCTCACAAGTCGACATCACCGAGCGAAGCGCGCCTAAGCCCAGCTCGCGCGGCACAGCCTGCAGCTGGAAAAGGTTGTCGATGAACGCGCGGCGCAGTTGCGCGCTTGTCGGCGCACTTGCGGTGCGTAAGATTCAATCGGTTCTTGAGATAATCGACGACGGGAGTGGAATCGAAAGCGTACGGCTAGACGGTATATCCACCACGGTATGCGCGTCTTTTATCTCGGCGGCGCCGTGCCGGTCGATAGTGCGCCGGGGTGCGGCACGAAAGTGACGATCAAGCTACCCGATTCGAGCCTAGACTAACTGCTCGCCGTATCCATCTTCGCCTCCTTGCCCCCTTCCCTCACCACGGCCTTGCTGAAATCGAGTTGGCCGGCGGCCAGCACGGCCTGGGTGCGACTCGTCGCATGCAACGCCTTCAGGATTGCAGTCACGTGAATTTTGACCGTTCCCTCTGCCAGGCCCATATCGCGGCAGATGATTTTATTCGGTTTGCCCTGGATCATCAGCATCAGCACCTCACGCTGGCGCTCGGTCAAACCGAGTTCGGTAACATGGTAAACCGGCGCGGGGGCCGGCTGCGCGGCTGGCATTCTTGTACTCAATAATTCCTGCGGCAGGTACACACCCCCGGCAAGCACCAGATCGAGCGCCGACAACATCACTGAGCAAGGCGACGATTTTGGAATGAAGCCGACCGCACCATGATTGAAAGCACGGGTGACGTCGGCGCGATCGTCCGATGCTGATAACACGACAATCGCGATCGCCGGGTGACGCCTGCGCAACTCGGCCAAACCGGCGAAGCCGTCGAGACCTGGCAGATGCAGATCGAGCAGGCAGAGGTCAAGATCGGGGTTCGCGTCGGCCAATTTAAACGCCTCGGCGCAGGTTGCCGACTCGAATATCGCCACCTTGGCGTCGAGCTGTTTCAACACGCTGCGCAGGGCCTCGCGAATCAGCGCATGGTCGTCTACAACCAGAATCTTGAGGCTTTCGTTCGGCAGATCACGCACGCCGCCCCCCATTTCCTGCACGAGGCCGTATTTTTGCTCAAGTCGACGCTCACGCGTTTTTTCCATAACGTCCTTGGTACCCTGCAAGATTATTACTGAACACGCAAACTGATCCGACCCGCAACAGCGCGCTTGACGTGACCGGCGCCTGTTCAGCGAGGTCGGGATTGTCCGCCAGCCTGCCTGGTAGCGGATAGGGTCGCAGCTATATTCTCACACTATTACTAAAGTTCTATTGCCTCGGCAGCCATTCAGTACAACAATAGCGCCGTCATTTCTTGGCGCCGTCATTTTTCGACACCCGCTTGCAAAACAGTTATGCACATCCAGCGAAACCCTGCCGCTCAGGGTTCGACACGCCAAACCGACAAGCGTAGACCCGTTATCACGCCGCCACAAGTTTTTCTGGCCATGATGCGAAGTGCGATCGTCGCGCTCGTCCTGGTTGTGGTCGGTTGGCTTGTCGCCATCGACACGCTGCCGATTTTATCCTCGCCCCCCATCCTCGCCCAGGTCAGCCCAGGCGGCGGTGCCCGATCAGAATAGCGCGAGCTGCGTTGTCGGTACGCGGAACCGATCGACGTTCAAGTGAAAGCGCCTTTCATTCAAGCCGGAACGCTGGCAGGCAATGCGGAAACGCTGCGCCAGCAGCTGAGCAAATTCGCCCTGACCGCGCATGCGACGCCCAAATTCACTGTCGTTTTCGCGCCCGTCCCGCATTTCGGCGACCCGGCTCATCACGTGTTCGGCTTTTAACGGATAGTGCTCAACGAGCCACGCCTTGAACAAGGACTTCACTTCGTACGGCAAGCGCAGCAGCGCATATCCCGCCATTGCGGCGCCGGCGCGTCCCGCCGCAGCCAGGATTTGTTCCATTGCGCTATCGGTCAGGAACGGGATGACGGGCGCGACCATCACGCCGCACGGCACATTCGCTTTATTCAATGCGCAAAGGGCTTGCATGCGTCTGGCCGGCGCCGATGCGCGAGGCTCGAGCCGGCGCGCGAGATCATGGTCGAGCGTGGTCACCGAAACGAAAACCTGAACCAGCTGACGTCCAGCCATCGCTGAAAGAATGTCGAGATCGCGTTCAATGCGCGCCGACTTGGTAATGATCGCGACCGGCTGGTTGAATTCGGCGCACACTTGCAGAATCTGGCGGGTGATTTGCCAGTCGCGCTCAATCGGCTGATAGGGATCGGTATTGGCGCCTAGTGCGATCAGCTCGCAGCGATAACCCGGGCGCGACAATTCAGCGCGCAGCAATTCTGCGCCATTCTGCTTGGCGAAAAGCCGGGTTTCAAAATCGAGACCAGGCGACAAATCGAGATAAGCATGGCTGGGGCGCGCGTAGCAGTAAATGCAGCCGTGCTCGCAGCCGCGGTAGGGATTGATGGACTGGCTGAACGGAATATCGGGCGAGTCGTTGTGCGCAATGATGCTGCGCGCACGTTCCGGACTGACAAAGGTTTTGAGCGGCGGCGTATTTTCCGCGAATTCTTCCGCCCACTCCGACGGCGCCACCGGGCGCTGACCGTCCTCGTCCGACTCGCGCAATACGCGCTCGAAGCGGCCTTCCGGGTTCGCTGTCGCACCGCGGCCTTTTTTCACGCCGGCACGCGCGCCGCTATGTGTTTTGAGCGGCATTACGGTCTCAAAGCGGGCGGTCTCAAAAGCGGCTCTGGAGGTACGATCAAGTCATCGTTCACAGCATTGCTTGAAACTTTTCCTGACTAACGTTCGAGCAAAGGGTCCTTGTCCTTTACATCTTTCCACTCATCAGCGTCCGCTGGCGCGTCTTTTTTCTCTACGATGGGCCCCCACAGCTTTGCCAGCTCTGCGTTGATCGCCGTGAAATGTTGCTGATCGGCAGGAACATCATCCTCGGCAAATATGGCTTCGACCGGGCACTCGGCGACACACAGCGTGCAGTCGATGCATTCGTCGGGATCGATCACGAGAAAGTTTGGCCCTTCACGAAAGCAGTCGACCGGACAGACATCTACGCAATCCGTATATTTACATTTGATGCAGCTTTGAGTAACGACGTAGGTCATACGAATCTCGGGTCCATGCTCGTAAAGGCCGTCATTTTAGCAGAGCGCGCGGCAGCCGGGCATACGCCATAAAACCTTCGCGCGCGCAAGCATTTTCGTTTATGATGCCAAAAAGCTGTAACGACCAAGCCGTGTTCTTCGGCTGCGGTCTACAACCCCGCAGTAAAACCCTGTGGCGACCTTCTCGAAGCAACCTTCCCTTTTTTTCAGCCATTGCCGTTGTTCCGGCGATTCGATTATCTGAGGCAAAACAATGAGCGAACATATCCATTACGTTACGGACGACACTTTTGGACCTGAAGTTTTGCAGGCGCCCTTGCCGGTTCTTGTCGACTACTGGGCCGAGTGGTGCGGACCCTGCAAAATGATCGCGCCCATCCTCGACGAAGTCGCGAAGGAATACGCCGGCCGCCTGAAAATCGCCAAGCTTAATATCGACGAAAATCAATCGACGCCGCCGAAATATGGCATCCGCGGCATTCCGACTTTGATGCTGTTCAAGAACGGCAATATCGAAGCGACCAAGGTTGGCGCGATTTCAAAATCGCAATTAACGGCGTTCATTGACAGCAATATTTAATGCGGCTACGCTTGCCCTGAGCTGTCACCGCGCCTGCCGCATAATGGCGATCCAAGGGTGAAAGCCAACCCCTCCCTGTCTGCGTCGTTTCCGGTTTCTTCCGCTCCTGGCATTAACTCCCTGGATCTTGTCGCGATGCATTTATCCGAATTGAAGAATTTACATGTGACCGAACTGGTCGACATGGCGGTCGCTAACGAGATCGACGGCGCGAGCCGGCTCCGCAAACAGGATTTGATTTTTGCCTTACTGAAAAATCAAGCGCGTAAAGGTGAAAGCATTTTTGGCGAGGGCACGCTCGAAGTGCTGCCCGACGGCTTTGGTTTCCTGCGCTCGCCCGATACTTCCTACCTGGCTGGACCGGATGACATTTATGTCAGCCCGTCACAGATCCGACGCTTCAACCTGCATACTGGCGATTCGATCGAGGGCGAAATTCGCACTCCCAAGGACGGCGAGCGCTACTTCGCGCTGGTCAAGGTCGACAAGGTCAATTCGGAACCGCCGGAAAATTCCAAGAACAAGATACTATTCGAGAACCTGACGCCGCTGCATCCGGACAAGCGCTTTGTGCTGGAACGCGATATCAGGGCCGAAGAGAACATCACCGGGCGCGTGATAGATATCATTGCGCCGATCGGCAAAGGCCAGCGCGGGCTGATTGTGTCACCGCCGAAAGCCGGCAAGACAGTGCTGATGCAGCATGTCGCGCACTCGATCACGAGCAATCATCCGGAAGTTATGTTGATCGTGCTGCTGATCGATGAGCGCCCCGAAGAGGTGACCGAGATGATCCGCTCGGTCAAGGGCGAAGTCGTGTCCAGCACCTTCGACGAACCGGCGACACGCCACGTCCAGGTTGCGGAAATGGTCATCGAAAAAGCCAAGCGCCTGGTCGAGCACAAAAAGGATGTGGTCATTTTGCTCGATTCGATCACGCGTCTGGCGCGCGCTTACAACACCGTGGTGCCGGCCTCCGGCAAAGTGTTGACCGGCGGTGTCGACGCCAATGCGCTGCAGCGTCCGAAGCGTTTTTTTGGCGCCGCGCGCAATATCGAGGAAGGCGGCTCGCTGACGATCATCGCGACCGCGCTGGTTGAAACCGGCTCGCGCATGGACGACGTGATCTACGAAGAATTCAAAGGCACCGGCAATCTCGAGATTCATCTAGACCGGCGCATGGCCGAGAAGCGCCAGTACCCGGCGATCAACGTCAATCGGTCGGGAACACGCAAGGAAGAATTGCTGATCAACAAAGAGGTGCTGCAGAAAATCTGGGTGCTGCGCAAACTGCTGTACCCGATGGACGACCTTGAGGCGATGGAGTTTCTACTCGACAAAATCAAGGGAACGAAGAACAACGCGGATTTCTTTGACAGCATGCGGCGCGGTTAACAAGCGCCCATTCAAAACTTCGCTCAGGATTCATCATCTTTTCAAAATCTGGCGCGCTTCCCGCAAACCACCAGCTTCGCTTGCAAGAGATAACTCCCATTTATTTCTATAGCGCTCGCTGACTCCCGTAACTTTAGAGCTTGATCCTTAAAGGGATCACCGTGCCGCATGGTATAGCGCGTAAGAGCATGAACAGAGAAGGCGTTCGCTATTACACCGCCCATGAATACGGTAGCCAGCGAATGTATTTCTAATTGATTTACTGCACGCGTCACGTACCGCTCAGCATCCTGCTCACTCAGTGCGAAAGCACTGCCAAAAGCCACTTTCGCGAGTCGCCTCGGGATGGGCGTGGGCCCATGAAGTTCGCAAGAGAGCCGCAGTGCGTTCAACCCTTCTTGTCCTAGTAGACGCACACTTGATAGCAGGGTTGTCACGATGCTCTTTTCGTGCCCGCCCGGTAACTGCCCGATCAGGTCTCCAACCAGGTCGCCCAGTGGATCGCTATCGTTGCGAATGACTTTATCTCGTAACGCAGCGAAGCTCTTGGTCCTCAATAGGAGGTGGCCGGCAACGTCGAGCGCCAAGGCATGCCGTCCGAGATCCTCGGTCAGACCCTCGGCGTCCCGCCACTCTTGCTCAGTCTGTGGCTTGCGCTCCTGCGTAAGTAATGTAAGCGCAGGCGCTGGCTCTAAGACGTCGACTTCTACCGTAACACCTAAGCCCGCGTATTCTTGGCTACGGGTGGTGATAAGTGTACGTCCATTGCTGCTGGGAGCACTCCATCCGATAAAGCCTTGTTCCTGATCTAAACTTACAGGTAGGTCGTCTACTATCCATAAGTAGGCTTCGCCTCCGCCAAGTTTCCTCCCAAGATCCCGCTCAATTTCACGAAAGTCCTTATCGCGGACCGGGAGACCGTGCCGAAGCGCAAGATGCTCGATCTGACCTTGCCGTTCGCGTTCGCGTGCCTCAGCATCCATCGGTTTATCCGAATCAAATCCGTAGGCGCGCAACCAGTGAATTCCGCCGGGATAGGCCGCACCGAAGCGCTTCGCATACTCTGTGGCAAGCAAGCTCTTGCCGATGCCGCCGAGCCCAGTGAGTTGAACCATTACATGTGGATTTTCGTGATCCGAGATACCGACTGGATTGAGTCCGGTGTGAATCCGCCATAACTCTCGCAGTCGGCCAGTAAAGCGGGTTGAGCCTTGCCTCGGAAAGGGATGCCATTCGGGCATCTTGAACTGACGCAAACTTGCGAAGTCCCCAGAGAGTACGCTAAGTTTTTGGCAAATCGCCTCAATGCAAACGGAAGCCGATGTCCAATCCTTAGGGGCGTCCAAGTAGTTCTGGCGCCCGATATCGCCCAAGGCAATGTGTGCAACGCCGGTCTCTGGATTGAGCACAAAAATCCGCGAGGCAACGTCTCGGGTCAGCCCTTGGCTACAAATCCACGCCGCCGTCAGCTCTTTTTGGCAGTAGCTCGACTCGACGTACTCTGGCGAATACCAAGCGAGTAGTGCGTGGG
The DNA here is from genome assembly GCA_014379915.1 of Burkholderiales bacterium. Classification (GTDB taxonomy): domain Bacteria; phylum Pseudomonadota; class Gammaproteobacteria; order Burkholderiales; family JACMKV01; genus JACMKV01. The sequence continues at coordinate 693 of JACMKV010000380.1, read as the reverse complement.
AGTGCGCCAAGCCCTCACGAATGCGATCAGGAAAATTGTCCAGCGGATCGATCTCATTGCGGTCAATCCATACGTCAACACCGGCGTTTACCAAGGCGGCGACGAAAGGATTAACCTGATTTCCGTTCTGCCTAGGGTAGCTGACGGCCGGATTTCAACACAGCTCAAAAAAAGAAGTCGATTATATCACTGTCGAGAATAAAGAGCTCTTTGGTAAAATTGATGATCGAAAGTTGCAGGATGAATGGAAAGGGACCGCCGCACTGGTGTATCGTCCATCCATTTATTTACGCCACGAAATAGCCGGATCATATTCATATATCAAAATGGACGAAGCAGTCCTTGCTGAATTTAATCCACGTTACTTCAGAAACGGAGACAACAAACATTCTGCATTGACACTGACCTACTCATTTGAATATGATGATCGCGATCTGAGGATCTATCCGACATCAGGAGTAAAGGCAGGGTTTGAAGTCCAAAAAATCGGATGGGGAAATCAGGATGATGAAAACGTCCTGACATCAACTATTTCGATGGAATGGAACCATAGTCTTTCCAAGCGATTGCTTCAGCGATTAAGTACACTGGGTCGATATAGTTTAAGTCGCAGTCAGCCTTCATATCATCATTATGAAGGACTGGGCAATGGACAAAAATTTATTCGCGGGTATGAATTGTATGTGATCAATG
>JACMKV010000379.1 GCA_014379915.1 Burkholderiales bacterium | reverse complement strand
CCTCCCGCCCCGGATGGCTTCGCCAACGCCGTGTCGGCGGGGCCCTGGGCGGGCGACAGTTCGACTTTCAGTTGCGGGCAAGCTTTGCTAGAATGACCTGCTTTTATCCAGGAAATCCCGCATGCCCAGTGTGAGAGTCAAGGAAAACGAACCTTTCGAAGTTGCCATGCGCCGTTTCAAGCGATCGATCGAGAAAACCGGTCTCTTGACGGAATTGCGCGCCCGCGAATTCTACGAGAAACCGACGACCGAGCGTAAACGCAAGCTCGCCGCCGCGGTCAAACGCCACTACAAACGTTTGCGCAGCCAGTTGTTGCCGCCCAAGCTTTACTAGCAGTAGTCCGGAAGCCCGTTTAGCCGCGCTCGCGGCACGCTCAGTTATGTCGATCAAACATCGCGTTACGGAAGAGATGAAGGCTGCAATGCGCGCCAAAGATGCGCCGCGTCTTTCCGCCATCCGCCTGCTGCTCGCCGCCATCAAACAGCGCGAAGTCGACGAACGCCTCGAACTGTCCGACGAGGATATCGTTGCGGTTCTGGAGAAAATGCTGAAACAGCGCCGCGATTCGATCGCCCAGTTCGAAGCTGCCGGACGGCAGGATTTGGCCGACGCCGAGAAGTTCGAGATCAACGTTCTGCAGTCGTATACGCCGGAACCCTTGTCCGACAACGAGATCGCCGCCGAAGTATCGGGTGCGTTCGCTGCAACTGAGGCCAAAACCATGCAGGATATGGGCAAGGTGATGGCGATATTGAAGCCGAAACTCGCAGGTCGCGCAGATTTGGGTCGGGTTTCGGCAATCGTAAAGGCGCGTCTCACGGGTTAAAAGCTTGCGCCAATTCAATTAGTAGGGAACTTACGATCCTCGGCGCCACCGTCCTTTTTTGCGGGGCTGTCGGCCAAAATATCCTATAATCGAAACTGGTCGGTGTATTTTGCAGTGGCCTGCTTCCTTTTGCGGCGCAGCCTATGATTACCCAAAACTTCATTCAGGACCTGTTGAGCCGCATAGATATCGTCGATGTCATCGAACGCGACCTGCCGCTAAAGAGGATGGGCGCAAATCACCAGGCTTGCTGCCCATTCCATAACGAGAAAACCCCTTCGTTCAGCGTTAACCAAACCAAACAGTTTTATTACTGTTTCGGTTGCGGCACTCACGGTAGTGCGATCGGCTGGGTCATGGAATACTCGGGCCTCGGTTTTGTTGAAGCGGTCACAGAGCTTGCATCCAGCGTCGGCATGACGGTACCGAGCGTCGTAGACGAAGACCGGGTTACAGATAAGCACAAGGAACTACCAGAACTCATGCTCGGCGCCGCGCAGTACTACCGGCATCAGCTGAAGCAATCTGCCGCCGCAATCGCCTACCTGAAGCAACGCGGGCTGACGGGTGAGATCGCAGCGCGCTATGGGCTCGGGTATGCGCCGGAGTCGTGGCAGAACCTGACCGGAGTGCTGCGGTACAGCAGCGCCGCCGCGCTCGATACAGGTCTCGTAATCGAAAGCGATAGCGGCCGGCGCTATGATCGCTTCCGCGATCGCATCATGTTTCCAATCCAGAACATGCGCGGCGCGATCATCGGCTTTGGCGGCCGCGTGCTGCCGCACGATCGTGCTCCCGGCGATTCGCTTGAGGCCGCAGGCGAAGCGTCTCAGCCCAAGTACATGAATTCGCCGGAAACGCCGTTGTTCGAGAAAGGCCGTGAACTCTACGGCCTGTTTCAGGCGAGGCGGGCGGTACGTTCTGCCGGCCGCGTGCTGGTCGTCGAAGGTTATATGGACGTTGTTGCCCTCGCTCAGCACGGTATCGAGTACGCGGTCGCAACGCTCGGTACGGCAACCACACCGATGCATGTGCAGAAATTGTTGCAGCAGTCCGACAATGTCGTTTTCTGTTTTGATGGCGATGAGGCCGGCCGACGTGCCGCTTGGCGCGCGCTGCAAAACTGCCTCGCTCAGCTGGTCGATGGCAAGGAAATCGACTTTCTGTTCCTGCCCCAGGGCGAGGACCCGGACAGCTTTGTGCGTAAGCACGGCGCGACGGAGTTCGAGGCCGGGCTTGCATCGGCAATGCCGCTAATGTCGTTTTTGGTGCGCGAGCTTGGTTCGGAGGTAAATTTGCAAAGCGAGGAAGGCCGAGCGAAGCTATTGCGGAACGCCAAGCCGCTCGTGCGTCAGATTTGTGCGCCGATGCTGGGTCTGATGCTGCGTAACCGACTGGCCGGCTTGGGAGGCATCGGTCTTGCCGAACTCGACGCCTTATATCAGATCAAATCGACAGTCCCTCGTGCACCGAGACGTGCCCCGGCAAAACCCCCATCCGTGGTACGCAAACTAATCGAACTCCTGCTTTTCGAAAGCGAACTAGTGCGTTTTGCCAATTCGAAGGAAATCGATTCTGCCGCCGACCTCCGCTTGCCTGATATCGCCTCTACCGAATTGCGAGTCTTGCGCGATTTGCTAGTATTTCTTGAAAGTAAAGCGCAGCGGCCGAATGTTGCGGCAGTAGCCGAATATTTTCGGGGCGAAGAAACGGGCCAATGGCTGGCCGACCTCGGCTCGTCCGTGTTCACATGGGAGGAAAAAAAACTGAGTCAATTGGGCTTGGAGTCCGAATTCCAGGGCTTATGGGCCCAGTTTCTGGAGCGCGTGCGCGAGGCCGGCATTAACCAGCTGCACGCGAAATTGCCCGCCGAGGGCTGGAACGACGACGATAAGGCGCGCTATCGCCAATTGCAGCAGCGCCCCACACAGTCGGGTGTGGCGGAATGAGGGTCACGGAATGAGGGTCAAGCAGCTATAATTGGGTTTATTGCAACGCAACAATTTCCGCGGAAGTTTCATGGCCAAAGACAACGATAAAATCGATCTGCAAGTAAACGATGCCGAAGCGCGGCGTATGCGTCTGAAGAATCTGATCGTGCTCGGCAAGGAGCGCGGCTATCTGACTTACGCCGAGATCAACGATCATCTGCCGGACGACATGCTCGACGCCGAGCAGATCGAAAACATCATCAGCATGATCAACGACATGGGCATCTCTGTCCATGATGAGGCGCCCGACGCCGAAGCCCTGTTGATGTCGGATGCGCCGCCTGCGGTGGCAGACGAAGATGCAGCCGAAGAGGCGGAGGCGGCACTGTCGACGGTCGATTCGGAATTCGGCCGCACGACCGATCCGGTGCGCATGTATATGCGCGAAATGGGTTCGGTCGAGCTGCTGACGCGCGAGGGCGAAATCGAAATCGCCAAGCGCATCGAAGATGGCCTGAAGCACATGATTCAGGCGATTTCGGCGTGTCCGACGACAATCGCCGAAATACTCGAGCGCGTCGATCGCGTCGCGCGCGCAGAGATGCGCATTGACGAACTCGTCGACGGTCTGACGGACGCGGACCAGAACGACGTCATCAGCGAGGAAGTGCCCGAAGATACGATGGCCGAGGAGCTCGAGGCCGAGGAAAACGACGCCGAAAACGACGCTGCGATCGCGCTCGCCAACCTGATGCAGCTGAAGGCCGACGCCATGGAGCGCTTCGATGTGATTCGCGAGGCGTATCACAAAATGCTGAAATCGCTGGCCAGGAACGGCCCGCGCAGCAAGAGCTACCTTGCCATCCAGCACAAGATTTCCAGCGAGCTGATGGGCATACGTTTCTCGGCCAAACAGGTCGAGGCGCTGTGCGACAGCCTGCGCCGGCTGGTCGACGAGATTCGCGGCCACGAGCGCGAAATCATGGGTCTATGCGTGAATCGCGCCGGCATGCCGCGCGCGCATTTCATCAAGATTTTTCCCGGCAACGAGGGCGATCTCGGCTGGGTCGCGCGCGAAGTCGCATCTCGAAAAAATTACAGCGAAGCGCTGGGCCGCTTCGCACCTGCGATCGTGGAGCAACAGGAATTGCTGCTCGAATTGCAGGCTAGAATCGGCATCCCAATCAAGGATGTCAAAGAGATCAATCGTCAGATGTCGACTGGTGAAGCGAAAGCGCGCCGGGCAAAACGTGAAATGACCGAAGCGAATTTACGACTGGTCATTTCGATCGCGAAGAAATACACGAACCGCGGCCTGCAATTCCTCGATCTGATCCAGGAAGGCAATATCGGCCTGATGAAAGCGGTCGACAAATTCGAATACCGGCGCGGCTACAAGTTTTCGACCTATGCGACGTGGTGGATACGCCAGGCGATCACGCGCTCGATTGCCGATCAGGCGCGCACCATACGCATTCCGGTGCACATGATCGAAACCATCAATAAGATGAACCGGATTTCGCGCCAGATATTGCAGGAGACCGGCCTTGAACCTGATCCGGCCGAGCTCGCCGAAAAGATGGAGATG
>JACMKV010000378.1 GCA_014379915.1 Burkholderiales bacterium | reverse complement strand
ATATCGAAGGCGTCAATCTGACGCCGCTTCCGCATCTGCAGGATGCTCCGGCCTGGACCAAGGATCCTGCGGTAGACGCCTACGTGCAGACGTGCCAGGGTACCAAGCCAGGCGACCGCATCGATCCGGCTTACCTTGATGGCATTCTGGCCGCCTCGCTGATTGCCGAAGCAAGCGATCTTTTCGACACTGGCCGCTATCAGGACGCGCTTGAGGTTTATCGCAGCGCGCTTTCGACACCGAAGGGCGATCAGCTGCGTGTGCACAACGGTCTTTACAGCGCGAACTGGAAGCTCGGCCGGCGCACCGATGCTGAGCGGGCGTTCGGCGACGTCGTCCGCGTGGGGCTCGCTAACAATCGGCTTGGGGTCAAATTTCTGTTTCGTCCCGGGTCAACTGATTTCGTCAGCGACGCGCGTCTGAGCGCACCGTATTCCATGTGGATGAGCCAGATCGCGCGGACGGCGGGTGCGCGCGCGGCGTGCCTGCAAGTGGTCGGACACACCAGCCCGACCGGCCCGGAGCCGTTGAACGAAAGGCTGTCCGTGCTGCGCGCCGAAAATGTCAAGGTTCGTTTGGAGCGCGAAGCGCCACAGCTCAAGGGTCGCGTCATTGCAAGCGGCGTAGGGTCGCGCGAAAAACTGGTCGGCACCGGGACGGACGACGTGCGTGACGCGCTCGACCGGCGCGTCGAGTTCAAGGTTGTCGCCTGCTGAATGGGCCGCGCCTGGGATCAGGCGAGCAGCCGGTCGATTTCGCCCGCCCACGTCTCGGCAAGCTTCTTGTAGCCACCGCGATTCGGGTGAATTTCATTGTCCCAATCGTTCGAATCACCGGTCGTTCCAGCCGCCGCCGGTATCAGCGTCGTGGTCAGGTTCAACGTATCGACCACATGGAAATTGGGCAGGTCGATGGACTTGATGCACGCGGCCAGCTCTTCGAGCAGCAATCGGCTGAGATCCAGCCATAAAGCCGGATCGATCCCGAGCCACACGCACGCGGGGAACAGCCAGGGCCCGCCTCCGACGTGCCGAACCGGAGCGTTGCGCGGTTGCGCGAGCGCATACGTATGCATGAACAGCGGAACGTCCTTGCTATTGCTGCCCCGCCCGTCGCGGCCCTGCGCGACGATCTGAGCGACATTCACCTTGATGTAATTGAGCAAAGCATCGAGCGCGTCTTCGTTGATCACCGATCGCAGATTCGATTGGTCGATGCTGCCGGGTGAGTTCGGCCTGACAAGTATTTCCGAACGCAGCGCATTCTTGTTCCACAAGGCGTCCATCAAGTCGTTGCCGCCGCCTGAGAGAAAGATTGCGCTCCAGCGGCGGCCACTCCTGTTCTGCAGATAAAAATAGAACAGCTCGTTGCGCGTCGTCTCATGCATTCGTCGCAACGTGTCACCCGGCTCGGAAATGTTGAGCACACACGCGGGGTAAGGCAACTGCATCGAAGAAAACACGTTACGGAACTTGGTCGAGCCATAGCTGAACCATGAATCGCCTTCCGCGAGGAACACGCGCGAATAGTCGTTCAGCGACTGTTGAAACTCCGCTCTTTCGAACGCGGCTGAGTCAACATGCGTGATCGGTTGCAAATTGTCTGGCATCGACTTCTCGCTGGCGTGACGGGATACTCGATGTTAGGGGTCTTGACCTGGCGCGCCAAGCGGTCAGCGCAGCGTCGGTTTATCCGGTAAACATAATTTGCGCGTGTCGATCCAGCACTCGGCGCCGCCGCGCTCTTTGACCGCCTTGCGCATATGGTCGGTCCCACCCGGGCCGTCACCACCCGCGCCATTCCAGACGCAGATGAATTGAACCTTATGGGCGCCGAACGCCAGAGCGCGCTCGAGCATCCACAGATTGCAGCGCTCGAAGACGCTTTCCGAGTCTTCTTCGCCTTGATCAGCGGGCATCACAGCAATCGTTGTACGAGCGTGCGCCTTGACCGCGAGGAACCGTTCACGCCAGCGGTCGGGCACACGCGAGGCAGCCTTCTTGAAGTCGACCGATCGGGAAATGAATTTTTGCTCGTCAAGAGGCAGGTCCAACTGCAACGCCGCGCCGCGGTTGAGCATGGCTT